>JACQWN010000649.1 GCA_016209245.1 Bacteroidia bacterium | reverse complement strand
TTTCCTAATGCTCCAGTTCCTGGCTCTTAATTTTTTAGCCTTTTTTCGTTTTTCTATTAATAAAATTTTTCTCATCTTTGGGACGCAAAGTTACAAATTTAATTTTAATTTCGCGTCTCAGTTTCATACCAAACTTAGGGAGTATTCATTAAATACTTTCTAAAAATTTCATCCCTTCCTTAGTCTGTAAATCACAACGTAAACATCGTTTTGCTTCTTTAACTGCCTGTTCTTCAGTAAAGCCCAGTTCGACTTCCATCAGATTATATTTTCTTTTTTCTGGTGATAATACCGGACAATAAATACGTTTTCCTGTAAATATTTCTTCCTGCTCTTCATTTGTGAGCTTAACCGGCTCAACATATACAGAAGGTTTTGTTTTATTATAAATTCGTTTTATTTCTTTTCCACATAAGTACTGGTCTATTGATTCTGCAGCAACTTTACCCGAAGAAATAGCATCAACTACGGTATTTGGGCCTGTAACAGCATCACCGCCTGCAAATACTCCAGTCCTTGTAGCTTGGAATGTTTCATTATTGACCTTTATTGTATTCCACTTCGTTAATTCAAGCCCGCTATCTTTCAAACAAGCGATATCAGGATTTTCACTGATAGAAACTATTAATGTATCAAGCTCTACTGTAAATTCAGAGCCTTTAACAGGAACGGGACGTCTTCTTCCCGATTCATCAACATCGCCCATCTCCATTCTGATAAATTCACATGCTTTCAGCTTACCCTTTTCAGAAATTATTCTTTTTGGAGCTGTCAGGAATTGAATATTTATTCCTTCAGCGAGCGCACCTTCCACTTCTTCTTTATATGCTGGTATTTCAGCCATAGTTCTTCTGTAGAAAATAGTAACCTGTTCAGGTTTTGTAGTACGAAGAGCGCTTCTGGCTGCATCAACCGGCGCAATGCTCTCTGAAGTCTCGGCGCGTAAAACCCTTCTTGCAGCATCAACTGCCGTGTTACCTCCACCGATAATTCCGACTTTTTTCCCTATTTCAATTTTCTTACTAAGATTTAATGCTGATAGCGCTTTCATTCCCGGAATAACACCTTCAACTTCTTCTCCCGGTATGTCTAAATTCAATGATTGATGTGAGCCAATTGCAATATAAATCGCCTTATAACCCTGAGCAAACAGCTCATCAATAGTAAAATCCTTGCCAAGAGCGGAATTTGTACAAATTTTCATACCTATGCTTTTCACAAAATCAATATCTTTTTCAAGAATATTTCTTGGCAATCTGTATTCGGGAATTCCGAGGGCAAGCATTCCTCCCAGCACCGATTCTTTCTCAAATACAGTTACATCATACCCTTTCCCTGTAAGATAATATCCACAAGTAAGCCCTGCCGGACCCGAACCGATAACAGCTACTTTTATAGTTCGATCCCGCATATTGCGGGACTCACCACAAGTCTTTTTAGTTTTTTTTGCCGGTTTTGTTGTGGCATGGATATTATTTTGTATTCCATAATCGGTAACAAATCTCTTCAACGCCCGGATTGATACCGGCTCACCTCCGTCGCCGGATTTACATCTGACTTCGCATGGATGATGGCAAACGCGGGAAAGCACAGATGCAAAAGGATTTTCCTTTTTAATAATTTCGAGTGCTTCAGCAAATTTCCCTTGAGCGATTAAAGCGATATATACCGGCGCTTCAGTGTCAATCGGACAGATATATTGACAAGGAGAAGAAATCAATTCGTTACATACCATTGCATCACATTTCTTCTTTTCAATATGATTAACATATTCGTCTTTGAAATATCTTAATGTGCCAAGCAATGGATTAGCAGCGGTCTGGCCTAGCCCGCACATAGAGGCGTCTTTGATTACATGACCAAGCTCTTCCAGAAGCTCAACATCTTCTGCTTTTCCTTCACCGTTTGTTATATTTGTTAATATTTCATGCATCCTTTGAGTGCCTTCCCTGCATATTGAACATTTTCCGCAGGACTCGTTTTGTAAGAAATTAGTGAAATACTTAGCAATATCCACCATGCAAGTATTTTCATCCATAACTATCATTCCTCCGGAACCCATAATAGAACCTGCATTTGTAAGACTATCATAATCAATAGTCAAATCAAATAATTCTTCAGGTATGCACCCTCCCGATGGTCCGCCTGTCTGAATAGCTTTAATTTTTCCCCCTTTAGGATGACCTCCCCCTATTTTATAAACAATATCACGGATAGTGGTTCCAAACGGGACTTCAACCAAGCCGGTATTTTTAATTTTACCTACCAGTGAAAATATTTTTGTGCCTCTTGTACCGGGAATTCCTAACTTTGAATATTCTTCCGCTCCTTTACTAATGATTTCGGGAACATTGGCGAACGTTTCTACATTGTTGATACAAGTTGGAAATCCCCAAAGACCTTTAACTACCGGATATGGCGGACGTTGCTTAGGATGCCCCATTTTCCCTTCTATTGATTTAATAAGAGCGGTTTCTTCACCGCAAACAAAAGCACCAGCGCCTTTGACAATATTAATATCAAAACTAATTCCCGATCCTAAGATGTTATCTCCAAGCAATCCTAATTCACGTGCTTGTCTTAAAGCGATTATAACATGCTTTATCGCCAACGGATACTCGCTTCTTACATAAATAAAGCCCTTTGTCGCACTGATTGCGATTCCTGCAATGAGCATTCCTTCAATAATTAAATGCGGATTCCCTTCAAGCAGGCTTCTATCCATATAAGCGCCTGGGTCTCCTTCATCGGCATTACATATAAGGTATCTTTCAACTGAATCGTTTATTGATTTACGGATAAATTCCCATTTTTTTGCAGTATAAAAACCGGCACCTCCCCTACCCCTAAGCTCTGCTTGTTTTATCTCGTTTATGATATTCTCCGGAGCAGGTTTTTGTAAAACTTTTTGCAATGCTTCATAGCCCCCGCTTTGGATATAATCGTTAATTCTGATTGGGTCAACTTTTTGACTTTTGCCTAAAATAACCGGTGTCTGATATTTGTAAAAAGGTATATCCTGTAATGAATGATATTTTATAGTGTTGCCGGGCTCATTATAAAGCAATTCTTCGATTACCTTCCCTTCAAGAGTAGCGTTAATGATTCTTGAAATATCATCGAGCGATGGCTTTGGATAAATAATATTTCCAGGTTCTACCAAAATAAACGGCTCTATCTGACAAAATCCAAGACATCCTGTAATCCTCAGGGATATTTTATTCTGCAGATTGCGTTCAATAATATTTCGCTTTACGATTCTGATGACCTCGTTGGCGCCACTTGCCTGTCCGCAAGTGCCTGCACTTATTACAAGGCACGGAAGATTTTCTTCAGAATCGTAACATAATAATTTCCTGAAATCATCAAATTCTTTAACCGATAATATTCTCTTAATCTCAAAACTTCTTGTTTTTCCCATATTCTTTAATTTTCATGTTTTATTTAACGGTTTAGCTCTTGGCAATGTGTATGCCATTGATTGTGCAGAACATGGGTTTTATATCATGAAGATTTGAGTATATGAAGAAATTTGCTGAATATTAAATAAATAGAAAATCCGGATTGTTGTAAAACATGGAGTAGATTTCGCCAATTTCAGGAATGATATATGATTAAACCGGTGCAGTTTTCACCATGCGGGGAATTTTTCACCATATTTGTCAAACCAATCTATCGTTATTTTGTTCCTGTTTAATTGGAATGATAGAGATGCCCAATAGGTTGCTGAGCGAAGTCGAAGTATTGGGCATCTGTACATTCCGTTTGTTCCATATATAAACATTAAAATAATGCAGAAATTTATCCCTTTTACAGTATAAATTAAAAATTTTTATGTAAGTTTGTCATTATTTATTTTTGATTATGCCAGAAATAAGCAGATTTTATGGAATTGTAATAAAAATGTTTTTTGATGACCATTATCCTGATACATGGTATAAAATAGAACCATTAAAATAAGCTGCTATGCTATATTTAATTACAAAAATAATAGAAGTCAAACCATATAAAATTATTTGTCAATTTAATAATAATGAAATCAGACAAATAGATTTAGAAAAAAAAATCAAATATTTTGTAAAAATCAATCCTGAATTATTTAATGTTTTGCTTGATTTTAATTATTTTAAAACAGTAAAACTTGATTCTTACGGAACTATATGCTGGAATAATAATATTGACTTCTGCCCCGATATACTTTATCAAATGAGCACCCCTATTGATGTAAAATTTTAATAATGCAATTTTTCTCTAAGAGTCTTCCTGTCAATACCGAGTATTTTAGCAGCTTTTGACTTATTTCCGCCGCAATTTGAAAGAACATTTTTAATATATTCTGTTTCGACTTCTTTGAGAGTGCGGTTATAACATTTTTCTGGTTCTATCGAATAACGCATGATAGATGGTAAATCAGGCGCATCAATTATACTGCCGTCATTCATAACAACCAGCTTGTGAATTAAATTTTCAAGCTCTCTTACATTTCCCGGCCAATGATAATTACTCAGTATTTTTAATGCATTATCTGTAAATTTTAGTATAGGTTTATCAAATTCTTTTGAATAATATGATAAAAAATGATTTATCAACAGAAAAATATCTTTGTCTCTTTCTCTAAGTGGTGGAATGTCAATTGAAATGATATTCAAGCGATAGTACAAATCTTCACGAAAACCGCCTTTATTAACCAGAGTAACTAAATCTTTATTTGTAGCTACTATAATTCTAACATTAATTTTCAGTGATTTCCTTGAGCCAATCATATAAACTTCTTTGTCCTGCAGCACACGTAACAATTTTGCCTGAATAGCAAGACTTGTATTACTGATTTCATCAAGGAATATGGTTCCGCCTTCAGCAGCTTGAAAAAAACCTTGCCTTGTTTCCAATGCGTCGGTAAAAGCGCCTTTCATATACCCAAAGAGTTCGCTTTCAAGAAGGTGTTCGGGTATTCCACCACAATTAACAGGAACAAAAGGAGCGGAAGCTTGCGGACTGCTGTAATGAATTGCCCTGGCAACAAGTTCTTTTCCAGTACCACTTTCTCCGTTTATTATGACAGTTGTAAAAGTTGCAGATGTTTTTATAATAGTATTAAATACTTTATTCATTACTTCCGATTCACCAATTATTCCAAATGGCGCTTTAGGCGCACGATAAATTTTCGCCTGTGTAATTCTGCGTAAATTAAGCTTATCAATAACTTTTTGTACTGCCTCAAAAAGTTCCTGATCTGTAAAAGATTTAATTAGATATTCTTCAGCGCCAAACTTAAATGATTCAACTGCATTCTCTATTGAAGGATATCCGGTAATGACCAACACTTCGGTATCTTTATAATTCTCGCGGACATGTCGAACCAAATTTAATCCGCTGATTTTTGGCATTTTTATATCTGTAATGACAACATCTATATGCGTATTTTCCAATACTGAAATTGCATCAAAGACTGATGATGCAGAATATATCTGATATCCCTTTGTCTCAAGGTTCCTTCTTATCAGCTCGATTGATTCGGGGGTATCATCAACTACGAGGATATGTTCTTTTTTTTCCACTTTGGTCATAAGTTTTTATTATAAAACCGGAAAGCTTACTTCAAAAATTGTTCCTTTTCCGGGATTGCTTTCTAAATGAATGGTACCGTTATGAGAAGTAACAATTCCATGGACAACCGATAAGCCCAATCCGGTTCCTTTTCCTATTTCTTTGGTTGTAAAAAACGGTTCAAAAACTTTGTTCATAATTTCTTTGCCCATACCAATTCCTGTATCCTGAACAATCAGGGAAACATAATCTTCTGCTGAAGATGTTTTAATAGTTAATTTGCCGCCTTCGGGCATTGCCTGAATAGCATTGACAACAAGGTTTACAAGGACCTGGTTTAATTGTACCGGATCGGCAATAATAGCCGGTAAATCCGGGCAATATGACCGGTTAACTTCGATTCCTTCCTTATTGCATCGTGATTCAAGAAAATATAAACCTTCCTCAATTAATTTATTCAGATTGACCTCTGTTTTTCTTGGTGGTAATTGGCGTGAAAAGAACATCAATTTTTTAATGACTTCACGGGAATGCAGAGACGATTTTATTATTTTCTCAAGATCTTCTTTTACCTGCAATGGTAATCCATGGGTTTTAATAGCTAATTGTGCAAATCCCAGAATACTGCCTATGGGTTCGTTCAATTCATGCGCCACACCTGCCGAAAGCTCGCCCACAGTCGCCATTCTGTCAGCATGCCTCAACTGCTCCTGGAGCTTCTCTTTCTCTTCAATACTTTCTTTCCGTTCAATTATTAACGATAATTCCTTTGCAACTGTTTCAAGCAGATTTCTTTCTTCTTTTAAAAATGGCCCTTCGTCAAACTCGGGTTTTTCTTCTATATAACCTATTTCAATATACCCTCTCGGCTTTCCCCTGATAATTATATTCGCACTCATCTTATTTATTATATCATGTGAATCGCGTCTATAATATTCCTGGCCGTCATAAAAAATCCTTGCGCTGGTAATTTCAGGATATTGCCATGCCGGATGCAATAATTCTATAGTATTATATATTATTTCTTCAATAGTTATATTATCACGGTCAGTCAATTGCGCCATACCATACAAGCAAGTTAATTCCTTAACCCGTTCATGCATTGCACTCTGCCGGTATTTATATAACAAAATTACCCCAATATATTTAGTTAACTCTTCAATAAGCTCAATATCATTTCCGGAAAAAAAATATGTTTTATCGCTTCTTACCTGTAAAAGTCCAAAAATCTCTTTACCAAGAATAAAAGGTATTATTACCAATGTCTTTATTTTATTATCATTATTAAATTTATATATTTGCTTCCATTTATGCTTATTTCCTGAAATAATCATCGGATTTTTTAAGTCGCTTGTCCAGAAGCTTCTATTTATTGTAAAATAATCGGCAGTTGGAATAAGATTTCCGTTAAGAATATCACGGCTTAACTTCATTATACCATAATCATTATGGTAATCGGTATATTGCTTTAATGACTTTCGGGCTGAAAAATGAAAAACGTTATGATGAAAATTTTTTTTATCAAACCATGACACATCGTACCGTCTAATCGGGCCATCTTCTTTTATCCATATTTCAATACCATCACATTTAAAAAAATTGGATAATAGCCGGAATATTTCTTTTAACAGATCTATTTTGTTAATTTCATTACTTGTATATTGAATAATATTGTCATATAATTTTCTTATCTTCTCGACTAAGCCGAAGCTGAGATTTTGATTAGCTGTGTTCTGTGAATTTTTTAATTTCATAATTAAATTAAAATTTCAAAAAAATTATCCTTGTTAATTAATTTATATTCAGTATTAGGATAAGCATCTATATATGTTTTTGGAAAATGAACTTTAAATATAATATTTTTTTTCGAATTAAACTAAAAAATATTATAACAATGAGTGTAGAAGCTTACACTTCATATGGATTAAGCTTCAATAAAAACTCATCACAGGGCATACATAAGATATCTTTTTTCATTATACGTTCTTTACCACGGTAAAGTAAAAATGTTTTAGCTTCAGGATAATCTGATTTGAAGCTATTTAAACCTCGTAAATCTTCAGGATAAATGCGTAATCTGTTTTTTACTTCAATAGCCCAGAATACTTCCTCTCCATAAACAACAAAATCGACTTCTGAACCACCGGCAGTCCGCCAGTAGTAAATTTTATTCTTTTCTCCCCTATATGAATTCCATGCTATAAGATGTTGTGCAACTAACCCTTCCAGCAAGCAAATCTGTTCCAGTTTTTTTAAGTTTTCGGGAACTTGAACCGGTTAATATAAACTGCAGCTTAATTTTTTTCTCTATCAGCGAATGAATAACACTAAGCAATTCAGGAATTTTCTGAATTTCATCAATTACTATAGCGCTTTTATCAGGTGAAGCAAATATAATTTCTTTTAACCGTTCAGGGTAAGCACTATAAGAACGGTAAATATCATGTTCAAGCAAATCTATCCATATTGCATCAGGGTAATTTTGTTTTAACCATGTAGATTTTCCTGTTTCACGAGGACCAAAAAGAAAAAAACTATAATTTGGTATAGAAAAAGCTCTTGGTATTAAAGTTTCCATATTAAGACCGAAAATGGAATTACTGTTTCCAAAAATGCAAATTTATAACTAATTATTTAAAAATTTTTATTTTAAACCACAATTTGAATCCGGGGTCAATAAATTCAATCTTAGAGGCAAACTTATCAATTATTTCTTTTTTCTCAAGCCCGTCTAAACTCGGTGAAATTTGCAATATTCTGAAATTCGTCAATGCAAACTACCAGCTTAATTTTTTTCGATACGGCTATCTTTTCAGCGAGTTCAATAATTTCATGAATATCTGTCTGCTTTTAACAATTTTGTAAGTTACAAAGTTGTAAGTTCGCAATAGTATGTAATTAGTGCCTGTTCATAAATTCTCGCACTATACAATAGTGCGGGATAAAGTTGCTATTTTTTGAATAATGAGAGGTTGTTTAAAATTTATTTTTACTTTCGTGGTCAAAATATTATAATCATTCCATAATGTCTTTCAGACCGATATTTTTAGCTTATGTAATTTGTAACTGCTTATCTCTTGTTGCGCAGGAAGATACTTCAGAATATATTTTCGATACGACAGGGGTAAATAATTCGTCATATTATTATGAATATCCCGATTCTGTATTTATAGATTACGGAATGGAGCTTATAATTGCAGCCGATGAAGGAGATGCTGAAAAAGTATTTGAATTACTCGATAAGGGCGTTGATGTTAATTCCAAAACTTATGAAGGGGTAACGCCATTGATGTATGCTGCACAAAATGGATATTTAGACATTGTCAAAATTCTTGTTTTGAATGGCGCTTCGATAAATATGAAGCCATATAATGGAATTACAGCATTAATTAGTGCGACACAAGCCAACCGTGATACTATTATAGAATACCTGCTCAAAAAAGGCGCTAAAATTGACCTGCCTGATGATGATAGCGTTACTGCATTAATGTATGCGGTATCGGGCAATAATCTTCTTATTACCGATATGTTGCTTTTTTATGGTGCAAATCCTGAGAAAGGCGACAGGTTTGGTACAAATTCTTTGATGGCCGCTTCATACAGAGGATATACAGATATTGCACAATTGCTAATCGCTAAAGGTGTTAATCTTGATGCGAGGGATAAGCTTGGATATACTCCTTTGATGTATGCGGCAGAATCGGGCGATACAAACATGATTAAGCTTCTCGTATGGAAAGGCGCTTCAATAGATGCCAAAACAAATAACGGCATGACCGCTGTAGCTGTTGCCGCTAAAAATAATCATACTAAAGCACTTGAGCTTTTGCATAAAGCCGGAGCCGAACTGAAGATGTCTGTTTCCGGCTCAATGCATGTAACACCTTTCACTTATGCATCTGCAAACCGGAACAAAGCCATGAAAAAATATCTGCTTACTCATGGCGCCAGTCGCGATATCTTGCCTTATTTTAATAAGCTTTCCGTTGGGCTCGGGACCGACTGGAATTTTACCGACTTTATGTACGATATTAATATCGGCAAGTTTGACATAAAATATAATCTTGGAATATATTTAGGTTACAGCTTTCGCCTTGCAAGAAAAAGAGTTTTGTACAAATATAATGAAGATATATATTTTCAATATCAGGAATGGCGGTCGAATTTATATCTTGGAATCGAAAAACAATTTGCTGTTTTAAAGATTAAACAAGCAAAGCTGGGTTTGCTTTTAGCATCGAAAGGTATTTTCAGCTTTGGAGATCTTAAAGCTACGCAACAGAAAGCAAAACATATTATTAATCTGACTCCGCAATGTGGAATATATTATGGCGGAAATTATTCAATTGTTAAATTAGCTTATGAGTATTGCAATTACCGGCTATATAAGGTTTCACCGCATAGAATTTATTTAGGTGTAATTTTTTATATTTATGATGAAGCTTATAGCGCTGAACACAGAAAAGAAAAGTGGGTTATATATTGAAGGTTAGTAGTAGGCAGTTGGCAGTCGGCAGTTGGCAGTTGGCAGTTGGCAGTCGGCAGTTGGCAG
>JACQWN010000648.1 GCA_016209245.1 Bacteroidia bacterium | reverse complement strand
TTATGTTATTCGACAAAAGGCTATATAGCCAATTATTACTGGGTGGTGATGGATCCTAATGACCCAAGCGTTATAGAAAAATCTGAATTGAAAGCACCATGTCTGGATGTGCCAATAATGTTTTTATATAATTTTCTGCATCGAAAAATAATTTCAACATACATATCCGCAGGTGCAATAACCAGTTTTCTTTTAAGCGACAAAGAAATAACGACAATGGCTGATGGAACTGTTAAAAAAGAAAAATCAGGGTTCTTAAAGGGGGTCTATAAGCAAGATGCAACGAACATTTTATTTGCTGGAGAAATATTATTTGGAGCAAGTTTTAATCTTACTAAAAGTCTATTCATAACTATAGAACCTTATTTTCGATATGGAATTAATACGATTTATAGTAATGCATTAAATGCACATCCAACTTCTTATGGGGCAGTAATAGGATTTAATTATAGAATGAAGTAAAACGCTCTATAATCGAGTAAGCCGCCCCGCCAGCTTGCTGACGGGGTGAGGCTCTCACACCACTCATGAAATAAATTCGGGATAAACTCCCATTCGGGTCTCGAATACGGCGGTTCGATATTTCGGCAAACTTAATACAGCGCAGGTATCAGCATTATCGCTCTTTTCACCGATAACACCTTTGCCGTAATTTATACTGAGCGTTTGAGTTTGCAGGTTGCTGAGCAAGGCGATGCAGTGAGGCTCTCGAACTGTCGAAGCATTGCAAACTCAAATAGTCAAAGTATAAAATTAAATCCGGTACAAATTAACTGTGAACAAAAATCTGTTTATTTTCAAAATTTTCAAAATTTTTATCTCCTTAAATATTGACAAAATCAAGCACTTCTTGTAGCAAAATTGTTAATAAACAACGATATATTTTCATTTTCGTAAAACACCTGTTAATTTCTTCAATAAAATTGTTAATATCTCAGCCTTTTTTTTAAATTTGCACTGATTACTTACTATTAATTTTATCAAAATAAGTCAATAAATAGTTTTTTCATGGATTGACGTTATGCCCTATGCTAAGAAAACTGAGTAACCAATCAAACTGGCTGAAATTAGATATTTTTTTACTATCTTTGCGCTATGAAAATACGTGAT
Source organism: Bacteroidia bacterium (assembly GCA_016209245.1). Classification (GTDB taxonomy): domain Bacteria; phylum Bacteroidota; class Bacteroidia; order Bacteroidales; family BM523; genus JACQWN01. The sequence goes on along the minus strand of JACQWN010000648.1, from coordinate 2,415 downwards.
AAAAAAAAATATAAATCAGAGTTTAAGCAGGAGCTAGACAAATTTGCTGACAAGCTTAAAAAATACGTTTCAACAGATAAAGGTGACTGGACAGTAAAGGGGTTCATAGATGTTTATAAAAACATTTATACCATCTCATCTGACACGAAAATTGTTTCCAAAATTCTTGAAATACACATCTTTCCTCAAATTCTTCAATTTTCTGACAGTATTGGATATAAATTACTTCTTGCTGAAAAGCAAAATTGGTATCCTGACTTGACTTTTGTTCACAAAAAAAATGAAGAAGTAAAATTTGCTCTTGACCTCAAAACTACTTTTAGACGAAATGATAAAACAGTTGGTTTTACTTTAGGTAGTCACGGTAGCTATTTTAAAGAAAGGGATAAAGATAAAAACATTCAATTTCCATACAATCAATATTCTGGTCATTACTGTCTAGGCATTATCTATACAAGAACGGACGTATCTGATGACCTTGGTGAAACTGAAATATATCAAGTTCAAGAACTTCAAGAAAAGTATGAAACCACGAATAAAAAAGTTGGAGAAAGGAAAGTTACAACAGTTAAGAATTTAAAATCTTTAACTTCTGTAATCAAGGATTTTGACTTTTTTGCAGCCGAGAAATGGAAAATTGCAAGCGATAAACAAGGCTCTGGAAATACTGCAAACATTGGTTCCATATTTGACATAGAAGACCTTAAAAATGAAAACGGAATTTTCAGTAAATTAGGTGAGGAGTGGTTTGACGAGTATTGGATAAATCACGGTTCTGCTACAATGGTTAAAGATGGAAAACCAACAAAAATCACAACCTTAAAAGATTTTCTGGAATTTAAAGGCAGGACTGACCTTTGGGATAAAATTGTTTCAAAAACTTCTAATAAGAAAACGATATGAGAGTAGTTGTTCCGCCTATAAAAAGTCAAGGCATAAAAACCAAATTAGTTCCTTGGATTATGCAACTTGCCCCAAAAACAAAAGGTAAGTGGATTGAACCTTTTTTAGGAACGGGTGTAGTTGCTTTCAATTCTGGTTACAAAGAAGCGATTCTAAACGATACTAATCCTCATATTATTAATTTCTACAAAGGAATTCAGCAAAAGAAAATTACAGCACCTTTAATGAAGCAATATCTTGAACAAGAAGGTGAACTTTTGAGCAACGCTAACAATAACGGATACGACCATTATTTAAAAGTTCGGACAAGGTTTAATAGTGGAAAATTTTCACCTTTCGACTTTATCTTTCTTTCTCGTGCAGGATTTAATGGTATGATGCGATTTGGAAGCAAAGGAAATTGGAATATACCGTTTTGCAAAAAACCTGATAGGTTTGCACAAGCCTATATAACTAAAATAACAAATCAGGTTGCAACAGTTTCACAAATAATACAGCCTGAACCAAACTGGACTTTTTATAATAAATCTTTTACCGATATTATTCCACTTGCAACAGAGAATGATATAATTTATTGTGACCCACCCTACTATGGGAGACACGTTGACTATTACAATGGATGGACAGAGCAAGACGAAGAACTTTTATTCGACTTGTTGAGCAAAACAAAAGCAAAATTTATTCTTTCAACTTGGCATCATAACGACTGGCGAGAAAACGAAATGATAAATAAATTTTGGAACAAATTCAACATCGTAACTAAAGATCATTTTTATCATAACGGCGGAAATATTGAAAATAGGCGAACAATTGTTGAAGCATTGGTCTGCAATTTTGAAACAGATAATTTTGCTCAACATAATCACGGTTTGAAAGAGAAAATTAAAGTGGAACAATTGGTCTTACAACTTCATGAATGAAAGAAGCACAAGGCATAATCGAGTAAGCCGCCCCGCCAGATGAACTGACGGGGAGAGCTTCTTACATTTATCTGCCGTGATGAAATGAAGGCACGACCACTCCCGAAAAATGACAAAAAAAGAACGATACCGGAAGTTTCTGGAATATATTGCAGCAAATAAGCCATCGGTTAATACTGAACTAAAGTATTATAATCCATACCAATTAATAGTTTCGGTAATACTTTCAGCTCAATGCACAGATAAACGTGTAAACCTTATTACACCTGAATTTTTTAAAAAATTTCCAACAGTTCATAACCTTGCCGGTGCGACTGTTAATGAAATATACGAATTGATAAAAAGCTGCTCGTATCCGAACAATAAAGCGAAACACTTGCTTGGCATGGCTCATGCACTTACAGAACGATATGATAGAGCGATTCCGTCAGATATTGCTGAATTACAAAAAATTCCAGGTATCGGGAGAAAATCGGCTAATGTGCTCGCTTCCGTTTTATTTAATAAGCCGGTTATTGCTGTTGATACGCATGTTTACAGGGTTTCCGCAAGAATTGGATTAACACTTAATGCCGTAACGCCTGTTCATACT
>JACQWN010000647.1 GCA_016209245.1 Bacteroidia bacterium | reverse complement strand
TGATATGGGAACTACTACTCAAGCAATTATGATGTCGCTTTTTCGGACGGCTGAATTACAACATATAAACCCTGTAGAACATATTCTACAAATAGCCATAGCATTTATGCTCAAAGCAAAGGGTATAAAAAATAATAATTTTAATACAAAAATATCTTATAACAAAGCCGCTTGAATTTTTCAAAGTGCTAAAGTGTTACGAAATTTGAAAAAATATACCCGAACAGTAACAAATAATAAATATGAATATCATTGTATTAATTAAACAGGTTCCTGATACAACCGATGTAAAAATAAACCCGAAGACAGGAAATTTAATTCGGGAAGGGATTCCTACTATTATGAATCCATATGATATGCATGCATTAGAAGAAGCATTAAGAATAAAAGATAAATCCGGAGGTAAAGTTACAGCAATTACAATGGGACCGCCACAAGCAATTGATGTAATGCAGGAAGCCCTTGCTGTCGGAGCAGATACGGGTATTCTTCTTACTGATGAGGCATTCGCCGGTGCCGATACTTTAGCTACCGCCTATACTCTTGGACGATGCATTGAAAAAATTGGTAAATATGACCTTATAATTTGCGGCCTGCAGGCAATAGATGGCGATACTGCACAAGTAGGTCCTCAGGTTGCTGAATATCTCGATATTGCACAGATTACTTATGTGAGGAAAATTCATATCAGTGAAAAAAAATTAATAGCTGAGCGAATAATTGAAGACGGATATGAAATAATTGAATGTAATTTGCCTGCCTTAATAACTGTTATTAAGGAAATAAATAAACCAAGATATCCGAAAATAAATAAGGTTATTGATGCTTGCAGCGAAGCGGCAGATATTATAATCTGGAATGCAGGAGATATTGATGCAGCAGAGGATAAAACCGGACTTACAGGTTCACCTACACAAGTAAAACAAATTTTTACACCTGAGCATAAAAGAAAAGGCGAGATGCTTACAGGTACCCCTGATTCAATAGCAAAGCAATTACTGGATAGACTGAGAGGGAAAAAATTAATTAGAAATTAAAAATGAAAGTCTGGATTGATAAAGATAACTGTTCAGGATGCGAGGCATGTATTGATGCTTGCCCTTACAATGCGATCCAAATCGTAGAGCAAATAGCGGTTATTAATGAGGCATGCAATGGATGCGGCGCCTGCATTGATTCCTGTGCACAAGGTTATATTTTATCAGATGCGGAAAAAGAAGAAATCAAAGTATTTGATTTAAACGAATATAAAGGTGTTTGGATAATCGCTGAACAAAGAAACGGGGTATTATCCAAAAACTCATTAGAGCTTCTTTGTTGCGGGCAAATGCTTGGAAAAACACTAGGACAAGAAGTCTGTGCTGTGCTTCCGGGAGAAAATGTTATACATTTAACAGATGAGCTGGCAGTCTATGGGGCAAAGAAAATATATCTTGCTGATGACAAGCGATTAATGAATTATCAAACCAATACATATACGAACACTATATCCGGCATAATAGCAAAATATAAACCTAATATTGTATTATTTAGCGCCACCCATACAGGAAGAGATTTAGCACCGCGTATTGCACAACGGCTTAAAACGGGACTTACAGCAGACTGTACCGACCTTACAATTGAAAAAGAAGAGAAACATTTACTTCAGACAAGACCGGCATTTGGAGGTAATATTATGGCGACAATTATTTCTCCCCGGACACGACCTCAAATGACAACTATACGCCCTGGTGCTATGAAATTGATAACGCAAGATAAAGATACCAGAGTAAAAGCTCCGGAAATTATTAAATGGAAAGTACAGCTTAGTGAAGAGGATATAAAAACTAAAATTTTAGAAATAGTTAAAGAAAGACACAGACACGCAAACCTTCAGGATGCAAAAATCATTATAGGTGGAGGCAGAGGAATTAAATCAAAAGAAGGTGTTAAGGTTCTTGAAAAATTAACTGAAGCGATTGGTGGTGAGGTTGGCGGTTCACGGGTGGCTGTTGAGCAGGGCTGGATACCCAGAGAAAGACAGATTGGTCAAACAGGTTTGTCTGTCAGCCCCGACCTGTTTATATCCTGCGGCATCTCGGGTTCAATTCAGCATCGGGCGGGAATGCAAAATTCAAAAATAATCATAGCGATTAACAGAGATCCTGATGCCCCTATATTTAATATTGCTGATTATGGAATTGTCGGGGACATGTTCGAGATTGTGCCTGCATTGACGAAAGCATTAAAAGACACAGATTACACAGATAAGAACACAGATTATACAATTAATTATGGATGAAAATAATTTTTTATATAAAGAACTGAGTTACGAACTAATAGGTATATTTTATAAAATAAGAAACGAATATGGGCCTGGTCATAAAGAAAAAGTTTATCAGAATATATATGAAGAATTTTTAATATCTAAACAAATACCATATAAAAGAGAAGTTAGAATAAATGTATATTCATCAGAAACAGGGAAAATTGTAGGCACCTATGTACCTGATTTTGTTATTGATGACAAAATAATAGTTGAATTCAAATCATCAAAATACACAACAATAACAGATGAGAAAACATTTTATCACTATTTACGTAATAGTAAATTTGAAGTGGGCTACTTAGTTAATTTTTCTACTCAACAATTTTATATAAAAAGAATAATTTATACCAATGACAGGAAACCCTTTTTAAAAACAACTATGTAATCTGTGTTCTAATCTGTATTAATCTGTGTATAATGAAACCGGAAGAACTACTTAGAAAAACAATATCCCGTTTTGTAGATAACGAACTCATACCTGCTGCAAGGGAAATAGATGAAAAAGATGAATTCCCTTATGATATGTTCAGAAAGCTCGGGGCATTAGGTGCATACAGCATAAGATATCCCAAAGAATATGGCGGTGCAAATGCAAATAATACTATGTTCTGCATTATGTGCGAAGAACTTGCAAGGGGAAGCATGGCTGTGGCTGCTTTCACTGCCATGCAATGTCTCATGGGTACGAATTTCATCTTCAGATATGGTACTGATGAACATAAAAAGAAGTTTTTTATTCCTGCTATTAAAGGAGAAAAGGTTGTTGCATTTGCATTAACCGAACCTGAGGCAGGAACAGATCTTTTTGGCGGTGTTCGTACAATTGCTCAAAAAGTCGGAGATGGATATATTTTAAATGGCATGAAAACCTGGATTACCAATGCACCCTACGCTGATTGCTTTACTGTATTATGCCAGACTGATAAAGCCAAAGGGGTAAAAGGATTGAATTTTTTCTTAGTAGAAAAAGGAATGCCGGGACTCTCAATAAGCCCCAAGTTCAGCAAGCTGGGCACACATGGAACGGATATTTCGGAAATTGCTTTTGAGAACTGCCATATACCTCTTGAAAATCAACTTGGAGCAGACGGCCGGGGAATCAGTAATTTAACAGCTATTCTTGCAGAAATACGAACAATGACCGCAGCACTCTCTCTGGGTCTCGCAAGAGCTGCTTTTGATGCATCCGTTCAATATGCAAAAGAAAGAGTTCAATTTGGCAAACCAATAGGAAAGTTCCAGGCAATACAACTGAAAATAGGAACCATGGCAACCGAAATTGAAGCATCAAAACATTTGCTGTATCACACTACCAAGCTATTAGATGAAGGTAAGCAATGTATGAAAGAAGCATCTATGGCGAAATACTTCATTTCCGAGGTAGCATGTCGTGCTGCCGATGAAGCCACAAGAATATTCGGAGCTTATGCATATTCCATGGAGTATCCTGTACAGCGTTTTTACAGAGATACCAGATTTCTGTTATATGGGGGAGGAACATCTGAGATTTTACAGACAATTATTGCCAAGGAAGTTGGACTATAATTTTTCTTTGATTCTATTTATATAAATTTATTCGGAACTATTGATAAATCCAATACTTTAATTATCTTTGTTGTCATTAATGTCAGGCGATATTATAATTATTTCGGTTGAATCAAAAAAAATCGAAAAAATTTTATATGAAAAAATTACCAAATTAAAAAATATAAATAAGATGCAGAATAATAAAGAAAAAATACAAATAATATTATCAGAGATTATTGAGAAATTAAAGAGTGAATATAAACCTTTAAAAATTATTCTATTTGGTTCTTATGCTTATGGCAATCCTACTGAAGATAGCGATATAGATCTTTTAATTTTAAAAAATACTAATAAAAGAAGGGTTGATAGATTTGTACAAGTTAAAAGGATAATTTATAATCCCAATCATAAAATACCAGTTTCACCTTTAATATATACTCCTAGTGAATTAGAGGAGCGCCTTAAAATAGGTGATGATTTTATAAAAGAAATAATACAAAAGGGGAAAATTTTTTATGACAAAACAAGTAGTTAAGGAATGGTTTGAAAGAGGAAAACACGACTTAGAATAGGAATAACCTTACAAGATGCAAACAATAATCAAAATAATAATTAACATAATAATGCGAATTAAGGGTTGAAAATTATACTATGCACGGGATAAATAATAAAAAAAACGAACTACCTTTGACATCGCAAGGATACAATAACGCAGTTTGACAGATTATACATCTGTGTTATTGTACCCGTT
>JACQWN010000259.1 GCA_016209245.1 Bacteroidia bacterium | reverse complement strand
ATAATAAAATAATAGATGTTAACAACAAGCAAAAAATATAGAGCGAGAATAGATTTTTAAATCAAATAAAGTGCTAAATTTGAGGTGGATATACAAATAAATAAAGTACGGTGGATAAACTCCCAACGATTTTTTGCTTGCGACCAGTATATACCTTGTCTATGCACACAATTATGTAAACATAATGGATAAAAATAAATTTGGAGATTAGCTAAAAATTTAATAGCCATGATTAGATTAAACTTCGACGGTGTAATATTTGACCTTGACGGTGTAATTACACAAACCGCCTTGGTTCACAGTGCTGCATGGAAAGCGATGTTCGATGAATATTTAAGGCAACGTGAAAAACAATTCAACGAACCGTTCATTGAATTTACCCATAATGATTATCTTATATTTGTTGACGGGAAACCAAGATATAAAGGCGTCGAATCATTTCTCGCTTCAAGAAAAATAAAAATTTCATATGGAACACCGGAAGATATGCCTGGCATGGAAACTATCTGCGGGCTTGGCAACCGGAAAAATCAAGCTTTTAATGAAGTACTTGCTAAGCAAAGTGTAAAAACATATCCGTCAACAATTAATTTAATAAAGCAGCTCAAAGAAAAAAATATAAAAATCGGAGTGGCTTCATCGAGTCGGAATTGTAAGGCGGTGTTGGAAAGAGCCGGAATACTTGCATTATTTGATACCCGTATTGACGGTGATATTTCGGCCGAGAAAGGCCTTAAAGGTAAGCCCGAACCGGATATTTTTACTACTGCCTGTGATAATCTGAATATAACTTACGACCGTGCAATAATTGTAGAGGATGCTGTTTCAGGAATCCAGTCCGGTGTAAAAGGAAATTTCGGGCTGGTTTTAGGAATCGCCAGAGAAAATAACGAAAATGAATTATATATTAATGGCGCTGATATAGTTGTAAAAGATTTATCGGAAATTTCAATAAAAAAATTGAATGAATGGTTTGTAACCGGTCTGGAAGATGATAAATGGCGCCTGACATACAGGGATTATTCCCGCGAAAAAGAGAAATCAAGAGAAACCTTGCTCACTATCGGTAATGGATATTTTGGCTCACGCGGTGCAATGGAGGAAACAATTGCAGGTCTGTTTAATTATCCGGGAACCTACATGGCGGGAATTTACAACAAGCTAAGCTCTAAAATCGGTGACAGATTTATTGAGAATGAAGATTTTGTCAATTGTCCGAATTGGTTATTTACTACGTTCAAAATTGATAATGACGATTGGGTGGATATTAATAAATGCGAGATACTCAGAATTGAACGCAATCTTGATTTCAGGAATGGAATACTTTTCAGAAAAATGATTATCAGAGATAATCACGGAAGAGAAACTCTTATAGAATCAAAACGTATCGCTTCTATTAATAATCCACACATTGCAGGATTACAATATTGTATAACACCGTTGAACTACAATGCTGATATTACAATAAAATCCGGTTTGAACGGCAATATTATCAATGATGGAGTTGACCGTCACCGGCAACTGAATCAACAACATATTATGCCTGTTAAGCAAGGCAATGACGATACTCTCATCCACCTTGCCGTAACGACAACACAATCGAAAATAACAATTACTCAAGCGGCTAAATTTCTTTTAAACTTCAAACAAATCGAAAATTATTCAATCAAACAGAATACCGGTTCTGTTAATATGGAAACAAAGGCAAAAGGTGAAATAAATAAATCAATTATCATTGATAAGATTGTTTCGCTTTTTACATCAAAAGAGTGTGTTCTTAAAAATATTCCGGAATTTACAAAAAATGAATTGAATAATATTACTGATTTTAAGGCACTTGTCAACCAAAATATAACGGCTTGGAATAAAATCTGGAAGGAAGCCGACATAATAATTACAGGCGACAGATTTTCGCAACGGCTTATTCGTTTACATATATATCACACTATGATAACGGCTTCACATAATAATATTTTTATTGATTCCGGCATTCCTGCACGCGGCTTACATGGTGAAGCATATCGCGGTCATATCTTCTGGGATGAATTGTTCATACTCCCGTTCTACAATGTACATTTTTCGGAAATTACCAAATCGGTTCTTATGTATCGTTATCGCAGGCTTGCTCAAGCACGAAAATATGCAAAAGAACACGATTATGCGGGCGCCATGTTTCCTTGGCAAAGCGCAAGCAGCGGAGCCGAAGAAACACAGATTATTCATCTGAATCCGAAATCGGATAAGTGGGATCCTGACTACAGCTCTTTACAACGTCATGTATCTTTAGCAGTCGCTTATAATGTATTTCAATATTACAATACTACCGAAGATAAAAATTTTCTTGAAAAATACGGAGCTGAAATATTCCTTGAGATTTGCCGTTTCTGGGCATCCAAAGCGACTTTCGATGAAATATCAGGACGTTATTCTATTACAAAAGTCATGGGACCCGATGAGTTTCATGAAAAATATCCCGATTCAAAAGAAGGCGGATTAAATGATAATGCTTACACAAACCTGATGGCCGCATGGTTGTTTGACAAAGTTGAACATTTGATGAATTGCATTAATGCAAAAGCAAGAAAAACATTGTTTGACAAAATAAAATTTAAAGAGCAGGAAATTGTTGAATGGAAAAATATTCGTAAAAAACTTTATATTCCTGTTTCAGATCACGGTATTATAGCTCAATATGACGGATGGTTCGGGCTGAAAGAGCTTGATTGGGAGCATTACAGGCAAAAATACGGAAATATTTCCCGGATGGACCGTATCTTAAAAGCTGAAAAAAAATCACATGATGAATTTAAGGTATCAAAACAGGCGGATATGTTGATGACATTTTATAACCTTCATCAGGATGAAGTATCAGCACTTTTATATAATCTGGGTTACAAGATGCCCGAAAATTATATTGAAAAAAATCTGAGATATTATCTTGAACGCACTTCACACGGTTCTACACTTAGCAGGATGGTTCATTCATTCATAGCAAACATTGCTGATGATTATGCTCTAAGCTGGACATTGTATAAAGAGGCGCTTGAAAGCGATTTTGTGGATATACAGGGAGGCACTACAGCCGAAGGGATACATGCCGGGGTAATGACCGGAACGGTTCTGCTGGCAATGATGAATTTTGCCGGAATTGATTTCCGTCAGGATATTATAAGGATTAATCCAAAACTGCCAAAACACTGGCGTGAAATAAATTTTTCATTAACTTTTAAAAAAATAAAATACAAATTTATTGTCTCACATGAATTGGTTAAAATTAAAACAATCGCTAAGAAAAAACAGAAGGTTGAAATAATTTTTAAAAACAGGAAAGAGGTTATCAGAGTAAATTCATGGGAACAATTAACCTGAATAATTCATTATTTTATCTCTTTAACCGCATTGATAAGAGCCGGCTTTTGTTGCAGACCTACCAAACGTTTAGCGATTTTTCCATCCTTAAATATGATTATTGTAGGTACGGCTTGTACCATATAGCGGTTAGCAATATCACGATTTTTGTCAATATCGAGCTTTGCAAAAATAACTTTATCTTTAAACTGCTTTGCGGAATCTTTTGCAGCATCTTCAAAAATTGGCCCCTGTATCCTGCAAGGCATGCACCATGTCGCCCAAAAGTCAACTACTGTGATACCTTTTTTGATAGTTTTGTCGAAATTAGAAGAGCTTAGTATAATTACCAAGGCTTTGTCAGGCTCTGTAATTTCAGAGTAATAAGAATTATATTCGCTCTTAACGGCCACAAAACAAGCCAGAAAAATTACACATACAAATATGCATGTCAGAATTACGTCTTTTCGAAATTTCATATTTTAATATTGATATTAACAAATATATTTTACAATAAAATATGCTTCATCTCTAAAGACATGGGTAAAAATAAATTAAAAAATGTATTCAACAAAATGCAATGGAACGCTGATGACGCTGACTGCGTCTGCCATAGGCAACTGACTTCGTCAACCGAAGGCTGATTTTTATGATTAAATAAGATTTTTTATCTGTGTTCATCATAATCATCTGCGTTATCAGCGTTCTATTTTCCCTGCCTTTTTGAGCGGATATGCAAAGATAATAAATATTTATTGCAATTAAAGAACTCTCAAAATATTATTATAAATTCTGTCTGGCAAATCTGATGTATCATACCTGACAAATTTTACCCCAGTAATATTTTCGAATAATTCGATATACCTTTCCGATATTTGATTAATAAATGAATCGGATAATTCAGGTAATTGCTCGCCTTCTTTTCCCTGAAAACCATGAGCTATTAACCATTCTCTGACAAATTCCTTAGATAGTTGTTTCTGTGGCACATTGTTTGCCAAACGTTCTTCATAGCCGGCAGAATAAAAGTACCTTGACGAATCAGGTGTATGTATTTCATCTATCAGATATATTCTCCCATCCTTCTTGCCAAATTCATATTTAGTATCAACCAGAATTAAACCTTGCCGGGCAGCTATTTCCGAACCACGTTCAAACAGCTGATATGTATATTTCTCCATAAAGTTATAATCCTCTTCTGTAACCAGTTCATGCCTGATTATTTCTTCTTTAGAAATATTCTCATCGTGCCTGCCCTGTTCCGCTTTAGTAGTCGGAGTGATAATCGGTGAAGGGAATCGTTGATGTTCCTTGATTCCATCGGGTATTTTAACTCCGCAAATTTCCCGTTTACCATTTTTATATTCCCGCCACGAGCTTCCTGTCAAATATCCGCGGATTATCATTTCAACAGGTAGCGGAGCACATTTATGCCCGAGCATAACCATCGGATCGGGTGTCGCAATTTTCCAATTAGGAACAGTGCCGGAAGTTGCATCCAGAAATTTCGAGGCAATTTGGTTCAGAACCTGCCCTTTATATGGAATACCTTTGGGAAATACTATGTCGAAAGCCGATATTCTGTCAGTAACTACCATTACAAGCAGTTCATCATTAATATTATAAACATCCCTTACTTTGCCTTTATAAATGTTCTTAAGGTGTGAAAATTTGAAATCTGTACGTATTAATGTTTTGTTCATAACGATAAAGCTTGTTTAATATCTTCAATCAAATCTTCGGGATCTTCAAGCCCTACAGAAAATCTAACTAAAGAGGGCGAGATCCCGGCTTTACGCATCTCTTCTTCTCCCATGGCTGAATGTGTTGTAGAAGCAGGATGTGTTACTATTGTTTTGCTTGTCCCTAAATGAGTGGCATGAGGTATTATTTCAAGAGAATCAATAAACCTGGTTGCATCATCGTAAGTTCCTTTCAAAATAAAAGATAATAAAGAACCGCATGCTTTCATTTGTTTTGCAATTAATTTATTGTAAGGATTTGAAGCTAAACCTGGATAATTAACCGATTCAACCAAAGGATGTTCATCAAGAAAAGTCGCTACAGCCATAGCATTGCTGCAATGTTTATCCATACGGAGCGAAAGCGTTTCAAGTCCAAGAATGTTCAACCATGCATTAAAAGGAGATATACAAGGACCGAGATAACGCATAGGCGCTTTCCGTATCCCCTTCTCTATTAATTCTTTGCTTCCGCATATAATTCCACCCATGCTCGTAGCATTTCCGCTGATATATTTTGTAGCAGAGTGTACAACAATATCTGCTCC
>JACQWN010000258.1 GCA_016209245.1 Bacteroidia bacterium | reverse complement strand
ATATCATAGCCGAGCGTTCCGAAATTATAGCGGTTGAGAGCATAAGTAAGTTCCTTAATTTGATTTACTAAATTTTCATCGTCAGGAAATGAGAGCGTATCAATAAAATCGGTGGTATAAACCGTTTCATAATCAATCTTCAGCGCTTCATCAAAGTACATTATCAGCATTTTCTGAAGAATTGAACTTTGCATTAAACTTTCAGGAATGATAAGAGGAGGAAGTTCTTTCGGGCGTTTGGATTGAAGCACATCATAGAAAAGAATTTTGTTTATAAGAAGATATGCCGTCTGTCTTGCCGCTTTGTCAAAATCATTTTTCTGTCCCGAAAAATCCCACATCTGCTCGTAAAACCAATTCTTTAATGATTTGCTAAATTGAGCATCCTTGTGAAATTTATCGTGGATAATATCGGTATAGAAATAAGAAAGAACACGAATTTTTTCGTGAATGCGGTCAACAAGGTGCTCGTCAATCGCCTGCTTTGGCTCGGGTTCTTTTCCTGTGTAAACTAAATATAATTTGGCAATAAATTTTTTCAGTTCCCTACGAATCGGTTCGCGGAAACTTAGATTTTCAATCTCATCATCTACTTCAATTTTCGAAAGGGAATATTTATCTATAATTTGTTGGTCTTCGGTAATTGCTTTATTCGCTTTTTCTGTATTCCACCAAACCAATTTTTTAAAATTAGTAGTGGCGAAATAAGGTGATGATAATTTATTGGCTTTTTTTCTTGCATCTTCTTTCAGGTCATCGTTAAACACATCCCAAAATGGTTGTTTACATTCAATAACACAAAATATTTTAGCATTCATAGGACTGTCATAAATGACAATATCGCATCTTTTTCTGCTCAATTCTGTAGTGGTTTCAACCATTGCATTGCCAATCGGAATATTTTGCTCTTTTGCTATTTCATCAATCCATTTTGCAATAATAGCCGCACGTGTCATTTCGGTTTCACGAATTTTCCCGGAAACAACATGAGCAGGTTTATTTTTTATTTTTCTTTTCATTCTCCTGATTTTTTTGAAGGTATTCTTCTAACTCCAAAATAAATTTTTTGCCTTCGGGGCTCCAACTCCATTCGGTTATTTCATCATACGATTTTATTTCATCGTTCAAAGCCCTGTATAATCTTCCATTGCAATAGATATAAGAATCTCTCTTTTTAAATCCGGGAACCAATTTCTCATCCGCAGATATTTTGTGTATTTGAGCTCCGTTTTCATTTAACCAATCCTCCATTTGTTCGGGAAGCATATAACAAGCGGTAATTGCTCTATACAGTTTATTATTCCATGCAATAACGTCTTCATTTCCGTTTTTTGGAACAACTTTTTTATCGGGTTCTAATTCCTCAATAGTTTTCTCTGCCATTCTTCTTGCAAGTTCATAAGCCGCAGCAATGCGGATAATTTTTGCATCCCCAAGACCTTTAAATTCCAAAAATATTTCCAATGGCTGTCCTATCAATCCTTTGAAACTGCCAAACCTCCTGATAATTTCATTTGCAATTTGTTCGGCAGATTTTCCTTTTATCCCTGTTCCAATCAGAATGGAGAGTAATTCAGCATCTGAAAGTTTATCGGCGCCGAGTTCAACAAGTTTGCCACCAGGATGATGCCAACTCAGTTCTTGATTTTGTTTTTCCATTTTCACCTGTAAAAAATATTAGACAAAGAAAATCATTTTTGTCTAAATATTATTTTGATGTGAAAGAAAAAAATTGTCAGAACTGCAATAATTTTTTTTGTTTTCATGATTACTATATTTTAGTTAAACGGCTATTTACATCTTTCTGGGTGAAGCCAAACATTTGTATAAATGTATTACGTATATTTTTCCAATATAATATTTCCCTTCAATCCTTTCATAGCTCTGATTATTGCTTAAAGTTATAAACTACTAAAAGAACAATTCCTGTCAGAACAAAAATTATTTGAACAGGTATCGCAATTTTCATTTCTTTTAGTACTCCGGATAATGATGTGTATGTTGATGAACCGGTAAAATTCATGCTGATAAAAGAGCTGATTGCAGACATTATCAGCAGCCATGCGTATATTTGAAGCTCAAAATAATTGTTGTTTGTCAGAAATAAAACAATTACCGATACGACAAAACCTGTTATAAAACCTTTTAATGAAAAGCTTGTTCCCGGAATCCATGGTAATAATAATGGTAATAATATGCAACCTGTCAGATATGCAGTAAATAGATAAAACGCGGAAATTAAGCCCTGTCCGGCAGCCCTGTCAATAGAATATACATCCATGCCAAATCCTGAAAGGAGCAATAAAATAGCTGCTGCGAGCAATAAATATTTAAAATGGCCAACTAATTCAACGGGAATTAATTTCGCCCTGTCAGATATGTTGAATCTGACGGTTCGCATTTCATCATCGGCTTTAAATTTATTTGAAATAAATTTGTTAATATCTTCAGCTCTGACAGGACCATAAATAACCGAAAATCCAGAATGTTCTTTGACTTTGTGAGCAGAAATACCAGTAGCTCCAAGTTGCGGCACTATTATTTTTCTATGATTTATAATATTTGTCAGTCCGGTAGTAATAATTTTAGCGACTAATTCATCTGTTCCAAAAGTGCCTTTTCCTGCAGCGCACCATACATTGATACCTTTTGTATCAAGCACTAAAATCCAGCAATTAATCCCCGAAAGATTTTTTCTTAATATATCGAAGCTTATTTTGTAGTTGGCAGTAACAAAAACAAGAGATGAAGCATCGGGATTTCCGAGTGCATAAATTCCAGGTTTCACAATGTATTTATTGCGGTTAATTGACCACCGGCATTTAATTGCGCCATAGATATCGTTTATGTCAAGATTTGTTGAAACTTTATCTATCATATCGGCTTTTTCTTTGAGAGATGGAATGTAGGGACGTTGCATGCAACGTCCCTACATTCCATCTCTCAAATAGTTAATAAAATATAGAATCCAATTGCTATAAGCAATAATCCGGCAATCCATCTGATAATAATGGTAATTTTATTAAAAGAATTAGATAGTTTTGCAACTCCTGTGCCTAATCCCAGCATTAAAGCTGAAAAAGGCAGGCTAAAACCCACACCGAAAATTGTCAATAAAAAAATACCCCATAAATAGCTGCCTTTAATAAATGATGCTCCAAAAACAACAGGAAATACAGGATTACAACATGTATTACAGCCAATTGTAAAACTACCGACGACAAAACCAAAGATTAATGAAGATATAAAATTTTTATTATAATTTCCCTGTTTTGGTTTTAGTGAAAATATTTT
>JACQWN010000635.1 GCA_016209245.1 Bacteroidia bacterium | reverse complement strand
ATCGCTCAGCAGTACAATGCAAAAGTCATACTTGAACAATTCGCCGATAACCCGTTCCTGCCGAAATTTTATAAAGACCCTGAAAGATATTCTTTCCCCCTTGAATTATCATTTCTTGCTGAACGTTATAACCAGTTGAAATTAGTTGATGGAACACCCGATTTATTCACTTCATTTACTATTGCCGATTATTTTTTCATGAAATCTCTGATTTTTGCCCGGAATACATTGCCCGACGACGAATATTATCTCTACCGCCAGATTTTTAACATAATTTACCAATCACTGCCTAAACCAGAACTTTATGTATTTCTTCACCTTAATACAGAAATTCTGTTGCAAAACATAAAAAAAAGAGGGAGAGATTATGAACAAAACATAACAAAAGAGTACCTCGAAAAAATTCAGCAGGGTTATTTCGATTTTTTCAAACAGCAACCCGATTTCCGTTTTCTGATTATTGATACCAATAATATTGATTTCGTGAATAATGATGAACATTACATGCTGATAGCCAATGTTATAGTTAACCGTGAATACAATAAAGGGATTACCATGATCACTTTGTAACCAAAAGATTCCTCACTTCGTTCGGAAAGACAGGCATTAATTGTTAAGGAGGGATTGCGAATCTGTTGGGACTCAAAGCATTGCGTCCCAACAGATTCCTAATCTCTCGATCTCCCATGAATATTGTCATTCCGAATGAAATGAGGAATCTCCTGTTTATAACATAAAATTTTCATTAAAAAATGATTAAAATATTTTCCTGTTTGTTTTATTTAAAACTTTGTTAATTTTGGGGCGTTAAAAAAATTAAGTTTTTCATAAAAATAAATGCATATGAAAAAATCAGGTATTATCAGATTGGCAATATTTATAATTGCTATAGTATCTTTATCTGCATGTTGCGGGTTGAAAAAACTAACAAAATTTCAAAGTGATATAAAATATACAATCACGCCGAATCCGCTCGAGATGCATGCCGACAGCGTTGATGTTGCAATAAAAGTTGACTTTCCGGCTAAATGCTTTTGCAAGAAGGCAAAAGTTGAAGCTACACCGGTTTTAAGATACGAAGGCGGAGAGAAAGAGCTTAAAAAAGAAACCAGACAGGGCGAAGGCGTCCAAGAAAACAATAAAGTAATTAAATACGCCGACGGCGGCTCGATTAACTATACCGATAAATTCGCTTTTGATGAAGCCTAGAGATCGTCAAAGCTTTTTATCAAATTAAAAGGCACAATGAAATCAAAAGAGCTGCAGGTTCCGGAATATGAAGCGGCCAGAGGAATATTAGCAACACCAAGCCTGGTATTATTCGATTCAAAAACTATTGCGGCAAAGGACAATTTTGTCAGAAACAGAAGTGAATCTAAAGCGGCAGATATTCATTTCGTTATTAATCAGGCAGATATCAGAAACTCGGAAGTTACTGCCGATGATATGAAAACATTCAATGAATATATTGAAAACCTAAAGAAAGACCCTAAACGGAAAATTACCGGCATGGATATTTCGTCGTATGCCTCACCCGACGGGGTGGAAGACCTGAATACAAAACTAGCGGGGAAACGTTCGGAGTCAACTGTGAAAAAAATGAAGGATGAGATTAAAAAAGCACCAAAAACCAAAAAAGGAGAACCTAAAATTGAATATAAACCTACTGACGATGAAATTTTGGCGCTGTTAAAAGCCACATCAACTCCTGAAGACTGGGAAGGATTTCAAAAGCTGATGCAGGAATCGGAAATCGAAGATAAGAGAATCATTCTTGATGTGCTTAAAATGCATTCTGATCCTGAAGTAAGAGAAAAAGAAATTAAAAAGCTTGCAAAAGTTTACCTGGTTCTTGCCGATAAAATATTGCCCAAGCTAAGAAGATCGCAGATGAATTTAGCAGTCGAAATTACCGGATTTACCGATGAAGAATTAAAATATCTTGCTCAAAATAAACCTGATACCTTAAATGCGGAAGAGCTTTTCTTTGCAGCAACATTATTCAATGATATTATCCAGAAATTGAAAATTTATCAGACATATTGCGGCGTATATCCGAAAGACTGGCGAGGTCCGAACAATGTTGGATATTGCTATTTTCAGCAAGGTAAATTTTCGGATGCAAAAAAAGCTTTTGAAGATGCCAGGGCTATTGACAGTAAAAATACTATGATTTTAAATAATCTTGGTGCTGTTGCAATTCGTGAAGGCGAGTTCGATAAAGCTATAGAATATCTTGAATCAGCCGCAGGGGCAGGTAAAGAAGTCAGCTATAATCTGGGAATTATCAGCATTAAAAAAGCGGGATTTAAAACGCCTGAAAACGATTACAACGAAGCTGCCGGCTATTTTGGCTCCGATTGCTCATTTAATGCTGCATTAGCTAAATTGCTTGCAGGAAATATTGATAATGTGATTAAAACTATTGACTGCGCCGAAAATAAAGATGATGCATTGATGTACTACCTGAAGGCGATTGTCGCTGCCCGCCAGGAAAATACCGATTTGATGCTTAACAGTTTACGTACTGCTATCGAAAAAGATGCCTCACTTTCGAGAAAAGCAAAAACCGATATTGAATTCCTCAAATATTTTGACGAAAGCACTTTTAAATCAATTGTGCAGTAAAATTCTACTCAATATAAACCCAAAATATGCGTCAGTATATTTTGGGTTTTTTTATGGGTTGTTAGCTCAGTTGGTTTAGAGCATTACCTTGACAGGGTAGGGGCCACCGGTTCGAATCCAGTACAACCCACAAAATACTTTCCGATATTTATAACAGAAAATCAGAGTGTTCTTTAAGTTCGATTTTTATTTGTTTTTGCCCCATAGTTTCCAGATAAACCAAAATACCTTCACGTCTTGCAAATTTCATTGGTGAAATAAAGTCAGAATCACCAGCGACCAAAACGATTTTATCAATAGTTCTTTTACTGGACATCCATGCAATATCAAGACCAATTTTCATATCAACAGACTTTTGTTTAAAGTCAGGAATATACTGTCCTGGGTTTTTTAAGTCAACCTTCCATCCATGAAACGATAAACCTCCCAGTCTAAGTGCTAATTGTGGAAATGTTCTCAAATCGTTTAAATATTTACATTTTGCATTGAAATAAGAGGAAGCAGAAAAGTCTATTTCTTTTCCTGCGGGATCTTTTTGTTTCATTCCATAAGGTCTGCAATCATAATAAAAAATCCTGAAAAGAACATCTGTACTACAATTACCAGTTAGCTTTTGAATTTTATCAATAATATCCGTAGTGAAATTTTGTATATCTGATTTTATGGGAAATTTACCGTGCAATATCTTGTATCTTGGCAGAAAAAAACCTGCATCAATCAAAATAGCAACTTTATTAATAACCATATTTTTAAAATTAAAAAGCCACTAACAGCCCGTTCTGCACTGACTTTAGTGGCGAAATTTTATACCAGCCTACTGGCGTAACGGATTATTTTACAAATATAATAACATTTATATAAAAAAACTGTATGTGCAAAAATGTTTTACAACATTGTTTGCGTCCGTATCATTTTTGAATGGTAAATATTTTTGTAAATACTTTATTTTCCGAAAGCTGGATTCAAGTCACAAATGCAACTTTTTGGTTCGACAAATATAATAATAAAAATTCATTTGGTGTTAAAAAATTTAATTTTTTTCTTGGGCGATTATTTAAAATATCCTGAACCCTTGCTACGTCTTCATTAGAGACATTTTCAAACGAGGACCCTTTAGGGAAATATTGACGAATAAGTCCATTCATATTTTCATTAGCACCTCTTTCCCAAGAGTGATTAGGGTTAGCAAAGAAAAAATCAACATCAAGCCCTGCACTGATAATTTTATGATCGGCAAATTCTTTACCATTGTCAGCAGTAATAGTATTCGTCAAATTTTTGAAAGGATTTAAAACCTCAATTGTTTTATGGGCAAGTTCATCAGCAATTTTTCCATTTAGTTTTGCAATCCAAGTCATACTGCTTACCCTATCATTGATAGTCAATAAAGCCCCTTTGTGGTTCTGTCCTATTACGGTATCTATTTCCAAATCGCCAAGTCTTTCTTTTTCATTAACAATAGCAGGTCTTTGCTCAATATCAACCCTGTCTTTAATAATGCCACGGGTATCTTTAGCGTTTCCTCGTTTTCTATACTTTCGTCCCCTGCGTCTGAGGT
>JACQWN010000634.1 GCA_016209245.1 Bacteroidia bacterium | reverse complement strand
GGAAAATACCTGTCAATAAAAGAAAGTGCTTTGATTTATAGTTTCGAAACCTATATACAGGCATTTTTACAGGTTATAGACGGTAAAAGTTATCGCGAAGCCGATACAGGTCTTGGAAAAAGTGATTTGCTCATTAATATAAAAGGCGCTGAATACCTGGTAGAAAGTAAAATTTATTATTACGAAAACCAGTTCTTAACCGGTAAAAAACAATTAGCATATTATTGCAAAAGTCTTGGATTAAAAAAAGGAATTTACCTGGTTTTTTGCCCCAATGACATAAAATACGCCAAAACAATAAAAGAGCAGACTGAAATAATTAATAAAGTTGAAATTTCAACCTGGTTGATTGAATACGATGACAGTAAATGGGAATAAATGTAACTTCTCCATATTTACAGGTAAGGAATTTAAAAATATGAAAGTGAGATAATGAGAAAGTGAGACTCTGCACACTTTCGCATTGTCTCACTTTCTCACTTTCTCACTTTCCCTTATTTCCCTGTATGTATTGAGATGATACGGAATAAATACTATATGAAAATATCGTACAACTGGTTAAAGGATTATATACAGACTGATTTAAGCTATATTGATATAGCAAAAATTTTAACAAGCATCGGTCTTGAAGTTGAAGCAATTGAAGCATTTCAGCCAGTAAAAGGCGGTTTAGAGGGTTTAATTGTTGGCAAAGTATTATCAAAACGTAAACATCCCAATGCTGAAAAATTATGTCTTACCGAGGTTGATATCGGCACAGGCGAGATATTGAACATTGTGTGCGGCGCTCCAAATGTTGAAGCCGGGCAAAAAGTTGTTGTCGCAATTCCAGGAACAACTCTGTACCAAGGCGAAAACAGCTTTACAATTAAAAAAACAAAGTTACGCGGTCAATTATCGGAAGGAATGATTTGTGCTGAAGATGAAATAGGTATCGGAGAATCGCATGAAGGAATTATTGTTCTCAAACCGGACACACCAATTGGATTATCTCTAAAAAATTATTATAATATTCTTGATGATTATATTTTTGAAATCGGTCTGACGCCTAACCGTATTGACAGTGCATCGCATTTTGGCGTAGCACGTGACCTGGCTGTATATCTTCAGCAAATATCGCCTGTTCATTTGCTCAAACCTTCTGTTGATGATTTCAAAATTGATAATTATTCCCTGAATATTCAGGTTTCTGTCGAAAACCAGGAAGCATGTCCAAGATATTCCGGTTTATGTATTACAGGAGTCGAAGTGAAAGAATCTCCCGATTGGTTAAAAAATAAGTTGCTTGCAATAGGGCAAAAGCCGATTAACAACATTGTTGATATTACAAATTTTGTTCTGCACGAAACAGGGCAACCTCTCCATGCTTTTGATGCAGATAAAATAAAAGGCGCAAAAATAATTGTAAAAACTTTGCCGGATAATACAAAATTTATAACACTTGACAATCAGGAACGCATTTTATCGGCTCACGATTTAATGATTTGCAATGCTGAAGAAGGGATGTGCATTGCAGGTGTTTTCGGTGGAGTTGAATCGGGAATTACTGAAAATACAAAAAATATTTTTCTTGAATCCGCTTATTTTAATCCTTTGTATATCCGGCGTACTTCAAAACGGCTCGGTATTCTCACCGATTCATCATTCCGTTTTGAACGCGGTACAGATATAAACAATACTGTTTATACCTTAAAACGAGCGGCTTTATTGTTCAAAGAGCTTGCAGGAGTTAAAATAAGCTCGGAAATCATTGATATTTATCCTAATCCGGTAATGCCTAAAAATGTCACCGTAACATTCAGAAATATTAATAATCTGGCGGGGGTTTCATTTGACATAAATACTTTAAAAAATATCTTAAATTCTCTCGATATTTTAATTCTTGAAGAAGATAACAATGGAATGTTACTCGGAATACCTCCTTACAGGGTTGATGTGACCAGAGAAGCCGATGTAGTTGAAGAAATACTAAGAATTTACGGTTATGATAAAGTACCTTTTTCAGGCAGGGTCAATCATGCAATTGTAAACTACAACAAGCCGGATAAAGAAAAATTACGTAATTCCATCTCCGATTTCCTTAGCTGCAACGGATTTCACGAAATATGGACAAATTCCCTGAGTAAAGCTGATTATTATGCTGATTCAAAGTATTTCGATAGTAATAAAACAGTAATTATTACCAATCCGCTTAGCAGCGCTCTTAATTGTATGCGGCAGAGCTTACTTTTTAGCGGTCTTGAAACAATCGCTTACAATATCAACCGGAAAAATCATGACCTGAAGCTATATGAATTCGGCTTCATTTATTCGCAAAAAAACAGGCAAAATGTTCAGGAAATTTATGAAATGTTCGACGAAGACGAACATCTTGCATTATTTATGCTCGGCAGGGAAAAGCCAGAAAGCTGGAATGCTCAAAATGACGATGTGAATTTTTTCGATATTAAATCTATTATCGAAAACATTGTAAAACGACTCGGATTCGATAGAAATAAAATTGAAATATCAGAGATTAAAAACGAAATATTTACTTCCGGATTATATTATATGTTCAATAGCAAACCAATTGTTTCGTTTGGTAAAGTAAATAAAAATATCACAGATGCTTTCGGATTTGTTCAAGAAATTTTCTATGCCGATTTTCATTTCCAGGAAATCATTACTATGATTGAAAATTTTTCTGTCAGATACATGGAAATATCAAAATTTCCGGAGGTCAGGCGCGATTTGGCACTGCTGCTCGATAGGGAGGTAAAATATTCTGCTGTCGAACGAATCGCTTTAGATACAGAAAACAAAATTCTTAAAAAGCTATTCCTTTTTGATGTTTACGAAGGCGAGAATCTTGAACCCGGAAAAAAATCTTATGCAGTCGGATTCATTCTTGGCGACCCGGAAAAAACACTTATAGATAAGCAAATTGAGAAAACAATGGCAAATATCATTTCTGCATTTGAACATGAGCTTGGTGCCAAAATAAGGTGACTTTTCTTTTTTAACGAGACTTGCTTTGCAAGTCTCGTTAAAATATAAATATAATGAATGATCTTTTCCTGAAACAGAATAAAGTCAGCATATATATGCTGACTTCGCTTGCCATGATTTTTTGGGGAATTTCTTATACATGGTCTAAAATCGTTTTCAATTATTTTACACCGCTTGCCACTATTTTTTTTCGCTCAATTATTGCTGCAATTTTATTACTGTGTTTGTCATTATTTTTAAAAAAATTTCAAAAATTAAAAAGACAAGATTTAAAGCTGTTTTTATTACTCGGTATATTTGACCCGTTCGGATATTTCCTTTTTGAAGGATATGGCATTAAGCATTCCACACCTGCTATTGCATCAGTCATAATATCCCTTATTCCCGTATTATTACCTGTCTTTGCATATTTCTTTGCTAAAGAAAAAGTAACATACATGAACATTGCCGGAATAGTGATTTCTTTTTCAGGTGTATTGCTTGTAATTATTAAAGAAGATTTTTCATTTGCATCATCACCTGCAGGAATTTTCTTATTATTTTTAGCGGTATTAACCTCGGTCGGCTTCAATTTATTGCTGAAAAAACTGCTTAATAAATATAATATTTTGACAATTTTTACATATTTGAATATTATAGGAATTATTTATTTTATACCAATATTTATTTTCAATGGTTTTCATGATTTCACATCAGCAATATATACTTATAAATCAATTCTTCTTGTCTTCGCTCTTGCTTTTTTCGCTTCAACATTATCGTTTTTGTTTTATGCCAAAGGTATTCAGAAGCTTGGAATAACCGTTACAAATATTTTTGCAAATCTTATACCTGTAATATCGGCAATATTTTCATGGCTTATTCTTAATGAACAGATTACTTTAAGGATGATGTTAGGTATTTTTGTTGTGATTTCCGGATTAATTATTTCGCAGCTCAGATTGTATCGAATTTCACGTGCTTCTTAACTGCTATAAACATGAACACTGTTTTGGGCTGACGGAAGGTAGTTAATACCGAACCAGCATATCAGCAGACTATATTATCAGCTACTTCAATGTAAAATGGTAACTGATAAATATTCCCGGAATCATCATAAACTTTATTGGTTTTTTCTTTCTCAAATACTTTCATCGAAAACTTTTTTATATCACCGCTTCCTGCCGATGCGGCAACAATGATGACCCACAAACCACAGTGATTAAGCAAAAAAGTCAGATTTCTCCATGTAAAAATTTTTATTCTTTTAAGTATTGTAAATGAAAGTACAGTAATAAGGAAAATTGAAATTAAGACAAATGGCCAGCTATTGATAATATGTGTCAAACCGAATTTGTCTGTATATATATGTAGAGATGCCTTATAGAGCGTCTCTGCTTCGTTGTAGAAATGTTG
>JACQWN010000257.1 GCA_016209245.1 Bacteroidia bacterium | reverse complement strand
GGCGATGGTCAGTTTACAGCAGTTTTAGACGGACCGGTAGTAAATACTTTCACGTTTGACAATGGAGGAAATTGCTTTGGCGATTACGACAACGACGGCGACCTTGACCTGTTTGTATCGAGCATGTTCGGTAATTTTTTATACGACAATAACGGAGATGGCACGTTTACAAGAAATACAACCGAAACAGTTATACTGGATTATGGCAGGGAATCGTATGGCGCAGCCTGGGCCGATTACGATAATGACGGCGATTTGGATTTAATCGTACCAAATGCTTATGGCGGACCAAGCGATTATTTTTACATCAGTCTTTTTGCCAACAATGGCAACGGCAATCACTGGTTCAAGGTTACATGCAAAGGCGTAATAACCAACCGCGACGCCATTGGCGCCAGGGTTTACATAAAGGCGCATATCAACGGGCAGGATATATGGCAACTCCGCGAGATAAACGGTAATTCTGCGTATGGCGGCGGTGGTGGAGGTGCTGTAAGCGGGTTGGTATGTCACTTCGGACTGGGTGATGCTACTGTGATTGATACGCTGAAAGTGGTTTGGCCTACTTCGGGGATTACACAGATGTTTACGGGTGTGGGGATAGATCAGTATGTAAAGATATTTGAGGATGATAATACATTCCTTCCGGTCGAAGCGTGTGTATCGGATTTGCCGCCTAAAAATCCAGGGATTATTAAAGGTGTTGTATTCAACGATACTAATAATGATTGCGACTTTGATCCTGCAACCGACTATTACCTCCCAAACCGACTAATTAAAGCAGCAATTGGCGATTACTATGTTATTACCGATTATAATGGAGAATATGAATTAAGAGTACTTGGCGGAAATTATGAAATAAACCAGGTTCAATTGGAAAATGAAATACTAACCGTAAGCAATTGCCCTGAGACTGAAGTCTCTTATAATATAGATATTACACCGAATCAAATTGTCCATGGCTTTGATTTTGTTGATATTCTTGAAAAATTATCATGTGGAGTATTAATAGTAGATGTATCAACAGAACCTAATCCTTACCCGGGAGAAACTACTCAATTATGTTATTCTATTGTTAATAATGGTCCTGCTATTACCGAATTTAATGTTAGCGTTACTGCTGTACCGAATTTTATTACACAGATCAGTACTGATTGTAGTAGTAATTTACCCGCAAACGGTGGTTTTTGTTCTTTCTGTTTTGATGTAACTGTCCCTGTTGATTTTCCTATTGGCAACCTAATCTTTTTTACTATTTGTGCTTCAGGAAATTGTCTGGGCGATACATTTGATTACTGCATTTTGAAATTATACCAGGAAATATTGTTACTTTCAGGTTTGATAGTATAATGTTACCCGATAGCGCTTCAGACCCGGAAGGTAGTAAAGGACAAATTATTTTTGCAGTGAAAGCTAATTCCAATACGCCTGATGGAACTATTGTATTCAACCGTGCAGGAATATATTTCGATTATAATGAAGTGGTTTTCACAAATACAACTCATAATATGTTGTTCGGCGAACCATATCCTGTTGCGGCTTTTGATTACAAGCATTCATGTAATAATACCGGTTTGGTTTATGATTTTATCTATAGCGGCGGAGTTCCCGATGGCGCAATATTTGAGTGGAATTTTGGAGCGGACGCAGTACCATCTTCTTCCACACAGGAAAACCCTTTCGGTGTAATCTTTAGCGGAACAGGTACAAGAGAGATTACTTTGACCGTAACAAGATATGGTTGTTCTACAACTATAACAAAAATAATAGATATCGTTGATGTAAAATGTGGAAATAATAAAGTGCTTGTATGTCATATACCCCCTGGTAATCCGGGAAATCCCCAGACAATTTGCATTGCCGAAAACGCTTTGCCTGCGCACCTTGCGCACGGCGATTGCCTCGGACCATGTCAGACAAACCATAAAAATAAATCCGCCGTTCCTGAAAATGAAAACAAAGAAATGTTCACTAAACATGACATTACCCAAAACACATTTGAAGTATTTCCCAATCCATTTACAGAAAAAGCCAACTTCAGCTTTACTATTCAGAAAACAAATTTTGCTACAATCGAAATTGCAAATTCTCTTGGACAAACTGTAGCAACATTGTACAATGGATTTACCGCATCGGATGAAACATATACAATAGAATTTGATTCTAAAGGTCTGAATGCAGGCGTTTATTACTGTATCCTGCGAAGTGCAGATTTTTCAGAATTTCATAAACTTGTGATCATTAAGTAATTTTTTTATCAAAGAGTTCTGCTTTTACTTTAAGGCGGAACTCTTTAAATTCATTACTTTTGATGAAATATTTATTGTCTATTAAAATTCGATAATTTTAAATCGTAACCTGATGAAAACGAAATTTTCAATATTATTTTTTTCCATACTATTTTATTCCGGCTTCATTATTTTATGCTTTTTTTCATCAACTGTCTTTTGTCAGGTTATCCCTTATGGACAATCTGTGGAAACCTTACCTATTCCTGGTGATTATACTTGGACTGTTGGCTACTATAAACCCTTAAATTATGATTCATTACAAAGTGAAATTATATTATATTGTCATGGGCAGGGAGGTAATGCAAATGAAGGCTATACTTTGTTGTATGAAATCGCTGATAGAAGAAAAGCATTAATTATTTCACCTACAGCACCGACTGCGCCTTGGATTACGGCAAAAAGTAAAAAATGGTTACCTGAGCTATTCAAATTTCTCTATCGCCATATACTTTTACGTGAAAATAGAGATACTATTAATGTCAGATTAATTGGTTTTTCTGCTGGCGGTCAATGTGTAACAAGGTATATGCTAATCAAGCAAGGTATTGCTGATTCCATTCCTATTAAAATGGCCGTCTCTGTAAATCCTTATTATTATACGTTTCCAATAGATACATTATATGGTATTAATTTTTTTTGGCAGACAGGTTGTGGTATTGGGCAAGACACAGCGAATCCCTGGTATTCTTATATGGGTAGTTATTGTCAAGAGCATGTTAAAGGTTATTATAATGAAAATTATACTGTATTAATTGGTACTGCTGATACATTGCCTGCCCCAGGTCCTCCAGGTAATCCTTATTATGCTTGTATGGATAGTCAAGGAGTAAATCGTTATCAGCGGGCAGTAAATTTTTATAATTTTTCTTTACAAAATGCTATAGAAAGAGGAACTACCCTTCAATGGTACTATGCAGAAGTTCCTAATATAGGGCATGATGGATATGCAATGATAAACACAAAAGCCAGCCTAACAGATACAGTTACTATTTGCGAGCATTACCTGTTTGATATGCCATACCACGAACCGCAAAAGTTTCCTCCTACTGCCGATTTTTATTATTTAATAAACGATACAACCCAATGCATTGAATTTAATGCAGATTGTAAATGCTGGTGGCAGACGCAACCGACAACATATACGTGGAATTTCAGTAACGGTTTAACGGCTTCCGGTCAAAATATAAGCGTTGATATACCAGAAAACGGACAGTATGATGTGCAGTTAATTGCTTCAAATATTTATGGCTCGGATAGTATTGTAAAAACTATTGAGATTAGTAGTCTCCCCGTGGCTTTATTTGTTGTTTCAGATACAGTCGTTACTATCGGTTCTTTTGTTTATTTTATAAATACGAGTCAGAATGCCGATAGTGTAATTTGGCATTTTGGTGATGGCGAAGAAAGCAATGTGGAAAATACTTTTCATGTTTATGATTCGACCGGAACATATTCTGTTACACTGATTGCAACCAATGAAGGGTGCAGCGATACAATAACAAAAAATATAATAGTCATATATAATAATTCTATAAGTAATAAATCGCAGTTTATTAAAACTTTGCATATTTATCCAAATCCGTTTTCACAAACTACAACATTCAGTTTTGCTTTACAAGAATCCGGTTTTGTCACAATTGAAATATTCAATTCAATTGGGCAGCGAATTGACGTTGTATTCAATAATTCCGCTATGTCAGGCGAACTATTTAAAATTGATTATATCGCTAAAATGGAACAGGGCGTTTATTACTCTGTTTTGCGAAGCGCCGGATATTCAAGCATCAGAAAATTCATTATTTTAAAATAATCCAATTATTTATAAATCTTCTGAAGGTAGCCAAACGTTCATAGTTACCTTCAGAGGATTTTTACTGAAACTATAGCTTATGTAAAAAAAATTGAATTAACCTTAAAAATATTAACAAATGAAAACAATTGTTTATTTAATTATTTTAATAGGAATAATAATCATAAAGACAGATGCCGTTTTTTCCCAAGGTTGGGAAAGAACTTATAGCGGAATAAATATTGATAAAGGGAATTCAGTTCAGCAAACCAATGATAATGGATATATTATTACTGGTGAAACTAATAGTTTTGGCGCTGGAAATACTGATGTTTATTTAATAAAGACGGATGCCAATGGCGATACTTTATGGACTAAAACTTTTGGGGGGTCAAATAGCGATGAAGGATATTCGGTACAGCAAACATACGATAATGGATATATTATGGTTGGTAGTACATATAGTTTTGGAACTGGTAGTAAAGACGTTTATCTTATAAAAACCGATACTAATGGTGATACTTTATGGACTAAAACTTTTGGAGGCACAAATGTTGATGCCGGGTCTGCAGTTCAGCAGACAATTGATAATGGTTATATTATTGCTGGTTATACATATAGTTTTGGCGCTGGAAGTCAGGATGTTTATTTAATAAAAACTGATACCGATGGAGATACTCTATGGACTAAAACTTTCGGTGGGACAAATATTGATTTGGGAAATTCAGTACAGCAAACATACGATAATGGATATATTATTGTTGGTAATACATTTAGTTTTGGAGCTGGAAATTATGACGTTTATCTTATAAAAACCGATACTAATGGTGATACTTTATGGACTAAAACTTTTGGAGGCACAAATGTTGATGTCGGGTCTGCGGTTCAGCAGACAATTGATAATGGATTTATTATTGCCGGATGGACTAAAAAAAGTTATTATGCCGGAAGTTGGGAAGTTTATTTAATAAAGACCAATGCAGATGGTGATACTTTATGGACTAATACCTTTGGTAGCGCTTATTCTGATTATGGCCGGTCAATACAACAAACCAATGATAATGGCTTTATTATTGCCGGTTATACGCAAAACTATAACTTCGCAGGTGATTATGATGCATACTTAATAAAAACCAATTCTTATGGAGACACTATTTGGACCAGAACTTTTGGCGGGAATAATAATGATTTTGCAAATTCAGTTCAACAGACAAGCGATCATGGATTTATTATTACCGGAGGTACTGGTAGCTTTAATGAAGGAGATACTACTGATATTTATCTGATAAAAACCGATAGTTTAGGAAATACAATTACAAATTATATTAATGGCGCTGTTTTTATTGACGAAAATTCCAATTGTCAAATGGATATAAACGAATATTCGTTAGATAAATGTAAAATAAAAGTAGAGCCGGGTCCTATTTACGCTACACCTGATTCAAATGGTTATTATTCTGTTTTGGTTGATACCGGCGCTTATATCGTTAGTGAAATACTACCTAATCAATTATGGGATGTATTTTGCCCTTCCGGCAGCCAATATACTATCAATTTCAATCAATTTTATGATACTGCAAGTAATGTTAATTTTGGAAACAATATTTCAATTTTATGCCCTTTATTAAACATTACTGTCAGTAGTTCTATTCTTCGGCGATGTTTTATTAATACCTATTACATTAAATATTGCAACACCGGCACCTCCGAAGCGTCCAATTCCTATATCGAAATATCATTCCCGCCGGAAATAATTCCTTTAAGCAGCTCGTTGCCATGGTCATCACAAACCGGGAATATTTACAGGTTCAATATTGGAACTATAGATGTCGGCGATTGCGGCTCATTTTATATTACCGATTCTGTATCCTGTGAAGCTGAAATTGGTCAGACTCTCTGCGTTCAGGCGCACATTTATCCCGATTCATTATGTTTACCGCCTGATACCGTATGGGATCATTCAAGTATTGAAGTGACCGGATCGTGTAGCAACGACAGTCTTGTATGTTTTACAATATACAACACCGGAGAAGCAGGACAGGGCGATATGGCCGGAACAAGTAATTACAGGGTATGAAGTAGTTGCATCTTTTGACCCGAACGAAAAACTCGTAAAGCCCAAAGGAATTACCGACGGCAGGTTTATCCCCAACGGAACACAGCTCGAATACCATGTCAATTTTCAAAACACGGGAACCGACACAGCGTTTTCCGTTGTAATACGCGATACGATTTCGCAATACCTTAATGTTGAAACCATTGAATTCGGTGTGACGAGCCATCCCTGTACATATAGAATATTCGGGACAGGTATTCTGGAATGGAAATTTCATAATATTATTTTACCCGACAGCAATGTGAACGAACCGGAGAGCCATGGTTTTTTAAAATACAAAGTTCGTTTGAAACAAGACCTTGCAAATGGCACGCTTATTGAAAATCGTGCAGGTATTATTTTTGATTATAATGCGCCGGTAATAACGAATACTGCATGGAACACGGTTTACGACACCACACTGGTAATGACAGTGCCTGTAAGAATTGCAGAAAGAAAAGATATATTTGCCGTATTCCCTAACCCGGCGAGAAAAGAGCTTACAATTCAAATCAAAACAGACTATACCGGCAAAATTGAGATTGACCTTATAAACGGCACAGGAATGGTATGCGCCCATATATTCAAAGGTAACGTTCAAAAAGGAACGGAGAAGGTAATAAACTTTAAGCCCAAACAGGGAATTACAGGGCTGTACCTGGTGAGGATGAAATACGGCGACAGGGTTGAGGTAAGGAAGGTGATATTTGATTGAATTAATGTAGCGACATCGTCGCTACATTAATTCCCGCGGAAGCAAACCACGACGCCCCGCCAATTTTTGTATTTGCCATGCAGATAGCGTTGCATTTGCTGTTTTCCCTCATAAAATTTTGCCGATAACTCTTCATCGGCAGCAGATTTCGGCACACGTTTGAGCTCGAACAGGTCATTTATTTTACACTGAACCGAAGATTTTGGAAGCGAACGAACCATAATATCTGCCTGTCCGTTTGGAAGGTTATATTCCGGTAATACTTCATATAAATCCTTTGGCGTATTGTTATATATAAGATGGAAAAACAACCCGTGATAAAAACTTTCGTTTACGTTGGCGAAAAAATCGCCGGGAAATTGTTGAATGACTTCTGAAAAGAAACCTTCTAATAAATATTCAATATTCCCTTTCCTGATATACTCATATATCCATTTGCCAAAATCTTTCTTTTCAATCTCAAATTCTTTTATTCTTTCAAAATAGCTTAATGCACGCTCATAAGTAATTACATTAGGTACTTTTAGTATCATATTATCTTGGCTATGCGTAAGTATTCCACTATAGAGCAAACCCTCGATTATGTAATTGCCATTTTTATAATCGAGCATATCAAAGGATATATTAATATCAGATGAAAAAATGATTTGCTTGTCACGTGCAAGCGTTTCAATAACTTCATCGCGTTTTTGAAAATTATTTCCGAAAAGAAAGGCAATCTGGTTATAATCAATACGGATATTTGAATCGCTGAGAGTTTTAGGAATCTTCCCTGAATTAATGATTTTTTCAAGATAAAACAGGGTCATCATCGGGTTATATACATATTCTGAGTCAGATGAAAATCTGTAACCGTTATAATATTGGTTTATTGTTTGTTTTACTTCCTGTTTTGCTATAGAAATATTATGGTCGTGATAAATATTTTCAAGTAAATTAATAAATTCACTTTCGGTAATACCGAGCATATTAATTAGCTCCGGCTCAAAGGTTATCCATTGTGCCACATTAAACCCACTGTTCATGTCGGCTATGGTAATAGGAAGAATTCCCGTTATATAAACCCTGTCAACCGACTTTTTAATACCGTCTTTGATAGTTTCGAAAAAAGTACGGAAAAAACCGCCTTTCCTGAGAATGTTCAGGTATTCGTTTTCTTCGACAGGAGCATATTGATACAAAATTGCCAATGCATTTGTAAGATTATCATATTCATCAATAGAAATATAAAGTTTACCACCCGATTTATGAACAAGTTCGATTACTTTTTCCAGCTTTTTTGAGGCTTGATTTATAAATACTTTGTCAAAATGTTCAATAAAAGTATCATCTATATTAAGTAATTCTTTATAATAATGCAGGAAGCTCCATAAAGTAATGCCCAGCTTTGAATCAAAAGAATTTTGTATATCCCTCGAATTTTCAGAAGCAAAAACGCTCATGCCTGAAAAGTCGAGCGACAGGAAAAAGTAACTGTTATGTTTCGGCGTAGGGTTTTTACCGATGTACAGATTGCCGAAAAGTTCCTGAAATCTGTCTTTGGCTTTGATATCGTAGTACCATTTCAGAGTTTCGGTGAATAATGATTTCCCGAACCTACGTGGTCGCAGAAAGACCGGGGTCTTGTATTTTTCAAGCTTTTCTATGTATTGTGTTTTATCAACATAATAAAAACTGCCTGTTATTACTTCCTCGAAATTACACCGCACATATGGAACCTGTCGTTTTTGCATATTACTAAATTTTCTGTTTTATAATCTAAATAGGATTTACCTTGTCAAATAGCAGGTTTCAGCACCCGATATATCTTGAAATCACAAGCCGTTGAATCTCGGATGTTCCTTCTCCGATTTGTAATAATCGCTGGTCGCGGTAATGCCGTTCTACATCATAGTCTTTCATTAAGCCGTAACCGCCATGAATTTGTACGGCATCATCAGCTACTTCTTTTGCTACTTCAGAACAATAAAGCTTCGACATAGCGGCTTCCTTTGCAAATGGTTTGTTATTATCGCGAAGCCAGCATGCTTTATAAAGCAGGTTTCTTGCCAGCTCTATTTTTAATGCCATATCAGCCAGCTTAAAAGCGATTACCTGCTGCTTGCAGATTGGTTGACCAAATTGGATCCGTTCCTGTGAATATTTTAATGCAAGCTCATATGCGCCCTGGGCATGCCCAAGCCCCATAGCAGCAATAGCCAATCTGCCGCAATCGAGCGTTGCAAGCATAATTTTTGATCCTTCACCACGTTTCCCTAATAAGTTTTCTTCAGGAACAACACAATCGTCAAAATATAGTTCCGCTGTGTTGGAAGCCCGCCACACCATTTTGTCATGCATTGTTTTTTGTGTAAAGCCCGGGTTGTTGTTTTCGACAAGAATAGCAGAAAATTCTTTTTTACCGTCAGCATTCCCGGAAACAACCTGGATAGTCGAGCCCCATGTTATTTCAGATGATGCATTAGTAATAAATATTTTTGAACCGTTAATTATCCACTTCTTGTTTTCAAGCTTTGCTGTCGTCTTCGTGTTTCTTGAATCAGAACCCGCTTGCGGCTCGGTGAGCCCAAAACCCCATAATTTTTCACCTTTGCATAATGCAGGTAAATACTTTCGTTTTTGTGCCTCATTTCCAAAATAGTATAAGGGATTTAAACCCAATGAATTACCTGCAGCAATGGTTGCAGCATGCGAACCGTCTATGCGGGCAAGCTCTTCCACAGCAATTATGTACGACACATAATCCATACCCTGTCCGCCATATTCCTGGGATACTACCATTCCAAACAGTCCCATTTCACCCATCTTTTTTGTAAGGGCTACGGAAAATTCCTGTTTTTCGTCAAGCTCTTTAGCCAACGGTTTTATCTCACGCTCTGCAAAATCTCTTACAGATTCCCGCAGCAGTTCATGTTTAATTAATTGTTTTTGATTTCTATAAACAGATGTTTAATAATATAAAAAACGTTTATAATTTTGAAATTTTTTATAAAAAATGTTCCCATTCTTATCAGATTTGACTTCCGGCGAGAGAAGAACATTCCGGTTACATCTTTCATATTCATTAATTGACGGATTAATCTTCGGAGCTCTGCTTCTTAACGAATTTGTCTTTCTTAAAAGCCTTAAAGGTTCCGATTACCAGATGGGCTTGTTATTCTTATTCAATTAGTTTGTTTTTAAGATATTCTTATTCACACCGGAATTTCGGAAAATTATTCGGCTATGCCTCAACTATATCAAGGATAATGATTATTGCCGGTACATTCTTTTCGGCTTATTGCTCGATAATAATTTTTTCATCTAAAATTTTAGTACAAAAAACAATAGTTTATTAAAGTAAAATACTATTTTTGTATAATTAAATTATTCATCCATGAAAAAAACATCAAAAAAAATATCAAAAAAAGACAATATATGGCATTGGTCGGTAGATGTCGAGCAATTAAAGAAGCACAAAGAAGCTTACACAATCTGGAAGCTAGAACATTTAATAAATTACGGACTGCAAGGGCAAAAGTTAGATGAGAAATTGGTAAAAAAATACTGGGATAAATTATTTTTAGACCCTTTTTATAAAAAATATCTTCAATTTCTCTTATTGAACAAAGTCTCATAAGTTTTTTATACAGAAAAGATAATGATATTAACGCCTAATCAGAAAAAATTTTTAGATTTTCTTAATGAAGATGAGTATTTGGTAAAAAAATATTATTTTACCGGAGGAACCGCACTTTCACAATTCTATTTACAACATAGATTTTCAGAGGACTTGGATTTCTTTATTAAAATAGAAGAAGTAAATATGATAAAAATAAAAAGTTTTATAAAAAAGATAGGAGCACAATTAAAATTACAAAAGATAGAATTTAGAGAAATATTCGGCGTTAAAACAGTTTTTTTACATTTTTTTAAAGATGAAGTTTTAAAAATTGATTTTAATTATTATCCATTCCCGCGGATTGAAAAAGGAATAAAGTACAAAAATATTGCTATTGACAGCATTTATGATATAGCGGTCAATAAGGTGCATACTATTTTAATGCGGACACAGGCAAGGGATTTTATAGATATTTATTTTATTATTAAAGAAAAAAATTACTCTTTCAAAAAACTCCTGTTGGATGCAAAGGCAAAATTTGACTGGCACATTGATGCAATTCATTTAGGTTCAAGGTTGATGCTTGCAAACGAAATGAAAGATTTACCAAGAATGATAAAAAATATTGACCATAAAGAATGGCAAAATTTCTTTGTTAACGAAGCATATAAATTAAGAAAAGAAATTTTCAGATGACTATGGTTATCCATTTAAAACAAATTTCCCGTAGCGCCTCTGTTCAAATAAATCCCCAGACTTATTTTCCAGTAACTATTTCTTACTTCAGTGAAATGTTCTTTAAGCATCACCGGTAAGCCATAATGATAATTAAGATTCAGAATAAAACCGACTTTTTTGGTTAATATTAATCCTATTCCTCCGGTAATACCAACGTCAACAGTTTTTGCAGAACCTGATTTATTATCTATGATGTTTATTGTATTGTCAGAATATTCCTGTCCTTTTTCATATACTGAATACAGCCAGTTAATATTTACACCAGATTCAACAAAGGGTTTAAATATTTTTCCTGTCGAAAGCCTGATTATTATTGGCAAGGATAGAAATTGTACAGTGTATAACATATCATGATGACAAACGGTTTGTGTGACCTGAACCGAATCAATGAATATTTTGTTCTGCCATAATTCAATGCCGGATACAAGGTTATATTTGGTTTTGGAATAAAAAACTATTGATAATGAGCCGCCATAGCCATAATCTGAAAAGTTATTAATGCCATTTATTTGATTTTTACAACCTGCAATGATTAATGCAAAATCTGTTGCACCTTTTTTGTCTGTTTGCTGAGCGGCGCAATTCAATTGGATTATGATAAATATACATGATATAAAAAAAAATAGCTTCATATTAAAACCAATGAACAATCTTCTTCAGATACACTGTTTTATTAATCCGTAATTGAACATAAAGTAACGGGTGCATATTATAATAATCTAATTTCTTTAAGTGTTGAATATACTTCCATTCCATAATATTCTGCTTCTTGTATTGCGTCAGAGTCTATCATCGGTGAAATTATTATTTTTCTTGATACTGTTACTTTTTCTTTTTTCTCATAGTAGTGAATTTTTTTTATAAAATCATATACATCG
>JACQWN010000256.1:4276-11862 GCA_016209245.1 Bacteroidia bacterium | reverse complement strand
AGTATTTAAAACAAACGGGACTCGACAGATTAATCCTTTCACTTAAGCAACCTGTGCTTGGAATCTGTCTGGGTATGCAATTAATGTGTTCATACTCTGAAGAAGGCAGTACGGAATGCTTGAAAATTTTTAATCAGAAAGTATTAAAATTTAAAAATCCGGATTCTGAAAAATTCAAAATACCGCATACCGGCTGGAACAATATATTTAATTATAAAAGTGAAATTTTCAATAATATTCCCGAACATGAATTTGTATATTTTGTTCATGGTTATTATGTAGAAACCGGTGAATATACGGTTGCCTGTTCAGATTATATTCATAAATTCAGTGCAGCGATTCAAAAGGATAATTTTTATGCCGTGCAGTTTCATCCGGAAAAAAGCGGAAAAACAGGCGAACAAATTTTGAAAAACTTTGTATCTATTTAGGTCGTTATTTTTTTATATATGATTATTCCATCGAAGTACGAATTATATACGAAGTTACGAACTACGAAAAGAAAATAAATTCGTACTTCGTATGCATTGCATTGAGCCAGTCGAAATGTTCGTAAAAGATTCGTACTTCGGTGGGATAATTATTTTTCCAACTAAATAGTTATGAAAATTTATGATAGAAATAATTCCTGCAATAGATATTATTGATGGAAAGTGTGTGCGGCTTGAACAAGGCAACTATATGCGAAAAAAAATATATAGTGAAAATCCGCTAGAAGTTGCAAAATCGTTTGAAGATGCAGGTATTAAGCGACTCCATCTGGTTGACCTTGATGGTGCAAAACAAGGCAGGGTAATTAACTATAAGATTCTTGAAAATATCGCTGCTTATACGCATTTGACAATTGATTTTGGAGGAGGAATAAAAACCGATGATGATATAAAAATTATTTTTGAATCGGGAGCGGATATGGTAAGCATAGGAACTGTCGCTGTTAAAAATAAGCCGTTATTTGCATCATGGCTGAAAAAATATGGCTCTGATAAAATTATTCTTGGAGCGGATGTAAAAAATGAAAAAATTTCAATAAGCGGCTGGGAAGAAAATACAGATATATCTGTTTTCGCCTTCATAAATGAAAACCTTAATCTCGGAATAAAAAAATTGCTTTGCACCGATATTTCAAAAGATGGTATTTTGGAAGGTCCATCTTTTTGATTTGTATAAAAAAATAATCCGGCAATTCCCGGATTTATATCTGATAGCAAGCGGTGGCGTAACATCAATAAAAGATATAGAGCGATTGGAAACAATAGGCTGGAAGGGAGTAATAATAGGCAAAGCGATTTACGAAGGGAAAATTAATTTATGGAATTTAAAAAAATAATTTTTTGTAATTACTCAGCGACAAAAATCACTGGGAAAAATTTACCGCAGAGATTCGCAGAGTAGGCGCAGAGAACCACAGAGAAAAAATGATATCTTATGACGGAAAATGAAATAACCGAGATAATTATTGAATGGAATAAAACGGGTCATGAACCATTATTGACTCAGCGGAACTCTGCGCAATCCTCAGCGTTCTCTGCGGTTAAATTTATAATGTGCTGAGTAATAACCAAATTTTTTATAGTTATCCAAAAATATGTTAGCAAAACGTATCATACTATGTTTAGATGTTAAGGACGGAAGGACTGTAAAAGGCACTAACTTTCTTAATCTGCGTGATGCCGGCGATGCTGTTGAATTAGGAGCATATTATGCTGAACAGGGTGCTGATGAATTAGTATTTCTTGATATTACAGCCACTGAGGAAAACCGGAAAACCTTTGCAGAGCTTGTTACACGTATTGCCAAGCATATTAATATTCCTTTTACTGTGGGCGGAGGCATAAGCACAATAAAAGATGTTGACGTATTATTAAATGCAGGAGCTGATAAAATCTCAATAAACACTGCCGCAGTAAAAAATCCTGAGATAATATCTGGGCTTGCAAAACGATTTGGCAGTCAGTGCATAGTTATAGCAATAGATATTAGAAACATTTCCGACGAGTGGTTTGTCTATATTAATGCAGGAAAAGTTCCAACAGAAATAAAGGCAAATAAATGGGCAAAGCAAGTACAGGAACTTGGCGGCGGAGAAATTTTGCTTACTTCCATGAATCACGACGGTACAAAAAACGGGTTTGCCATTGATATAACAAAAAAAATTTCAGAATATGTTTCTATTCCTGTTATCGCTTCAGGTGGCGCCGGAACTGTGGAACATTTTGTTGATGTTTTTACAAAAGGGAAAGTCGATGCAGCTCTTGCTGCAAGCATTTTTCATTATAAAGAAATTGAAATTCCTGTATTAAAACAATATTTAAAAAATCGTGGTATTCATGTAAGAATATAAAACATTAAAATTAAGAATTTCATTCTAATTGAATAAGAACATATCCTCTTAACATTACGTTGCCGCCAATATTTTTTTCCCATTTTTGGTTATTGATTGAAAAATTTTATATATATTTACAAAAAAATATTGTAACTATTTAGGTCAATATTGTATCATACAGATTATTTCACCGAAGTACGAATTTTTTACGAATATACGAATTACGAATTCGCTGGCCATTTCGTAATTCGTAAGTTCGTATATTTTTCGTACTTCGGTGGGATAATAACGTTTATACCTAAATAGTTACAAAATATTTTTATATTATTATGAGCAAAAAAAATAAATATTATCCAAGAAAAGAAAAAGAATTTTACAATATTGTAAAAGAACCGGAAATAAATTATGGTAATGAGCCATTAAGTTATGAAAAAATATTATATATGTTTCAGGAAACAGACAAAAAGTTTCAGGAAACAAGGGAACAAATGAAAGAAACTGATAGAAAATTAAATAAATTAGGTGAATTATATGGCAATATAGGTCATAATAATGCTGATGTTACTGAATCTTTTTTTTATAACGGGTTAAAGAAAAAGAAAAAAATAGGTGGATTTGAATATAAATATATAGACCGCAATATCCAACGCAGAAAAAACAGAATAGAAAAAGAATATGATATTGTTCTTTATAATGATAATAAACTGTTAGTAATTGAAGTGAAATATAAATTTCATCCTGATGATGTAGAAAATTTTATTACAAATAAATTATCATTTTTTAAAATATTATATGATAATTATAAAGAGCATGATATATATGGATGTATCGCATCTTTTGATATACCGGAAGCAACAAAAGAAATTGCCTTAAAATACGGATTATTAATTTTACAACCAAGTGGTGATAATATTGATGTAGCTAACAATATAGATTTTATACTTAAAAAATATTGAACTGCTTTTTCTTTCTACTTTTCTGATAATTTCTCTGTAAATACTAATATCGTTTTTTGAGACGATGCTATCTTTTATCTTTAAACTTTTACCTTATTTTATATGAACATTGATTTTTCAAAATCTCAAGATGGCTTAGTTCCTGCAATCATTCAGGATGCTAAAACCTTTAAAGTGCTAATGCTTGGTTATATAAACGAAGAAGCATTACAAAAAACCATTGCAGAAAAAAAAGTCACTTTTTACAGCCGTTCAAAACAAAGGTTATGGACAAAAGGAGAAACATCCGGCAATTTTTTGTATGTTGAAGAAATCAGGGCTGATTGCGATAACGATACATTGCTTATCAAAGTTAATCCTGTCGGGAAAGTATGTCATACCGGCGCCGACACATGTTTTTCTGAAGAAAATATTACGCAGGATTCTTTGGTTAACTTTCTTTTTGAGCTACAAAATATAATTGAACACCGTAAAAAAGAACTCCCAGACGGTTCCTATACTGCAAAACTTTTTAAGGAGGGTGTTAATAAAATTGCACAAAAAGTAGGCGAAGAAGCGATAGAGCTAATAATCGAAGCTACCGCCGGCAAAAAAGAACTGATTTTAGAGGAAGCTGCTGATTTGCTGTATCATCTTTTAGTATTATTATCTGCAAAAGATGTTACTATTAATGAAGTAATAAATGTTTTAAAAAAAAGACATTATAAACTATAAAGGCCTTCTCTGCAATTTAAGTTTTGTTTGTTTTGGAATCGCCAAAGGTACCTTTTCTATTAAGAGATTACTTGTATCAAGTCCGAATGTATGTGCTTCGGAGATACCTATTTTTTTGAATATTTCATAACAATCAAGAATAATTCTGTCGAAATGCGAGAAGTCATAATCATAAGTAGGGATTCGGTCAATGACTACAAAACGAAAATCCCCCTGTATTTGGTACTTTTTCAAGGATTCATATCTACTTGTAATATCAATTTCACCATTATTTACCATTTCTTCAACTACCTGACGGAAGTAAAAATTAACCTTTTGTTCAACTTTAAATCCCAAATGAAAATCAATACGGATTAGAATATTTGGAATTATCTGGATTATATTATACTCCCGCACAAAAGGCTCGTCGAGTATATCAACATGAACAAACCAATAAATATCTGCTCTTTTTGGTTGCTTATTAATAATAGAATATATAATTCTTGATTCAATTGCATCTTTGAAATTTTTCTTCCGTTAAACCAAATATACATCATCAGAGATAAAATACCTGCGAAAACTATAGTAAACCAACCGCCATGAATAAATTTATATAAACAGGCGACTAAAAAAACGCCTTGAATAATTGCAAATGTTATGAAAAACAGTGATACAACTGATAATGGCACTTTTTTGAAATAAAGGTAATAAGCGAGCAAGATAGTGGTAATAAGCATAGTAATCGTAATTGCAAGACCGTAAGCGGCTTCCATATTAGATGAATTTTGGAAAAAAATTATAACAAATATACATAAGACCATTAACAGCCAGTTAATAACGGGTATATACATTTGTTGTTTTAAAACAGTTTTAACAAATTCAATTAAAAAATAATTTGTGAAAATCTGTGTAATCTGTGGCTTAATTTTCTATTTTCCAATTTATATTTAGTTTATAATCAATCATTTAAATACCGTGAACGGTTACAAAAAAGGATTGGAACTTTGATTTATATTTCCAATATTATTTAAAACCCATGCACCCTGTCCAAGATAATTAAAGAATAAAGCTGTTTTGACAAAGCTCCATGAAATCTGTATATTTCTTTTGCCGCAATGTCCCAAATCTGAATAAAGAGCCTCGGCTCCTGTAGTGCAAAGAAAAACTGCGCCTAATAAAATAAAACCATTCGGGCAGTCAGCTAAAAAATTATAAGCATAATAAGGATTAAATGATTTTAGAATTGACGGGCAAGAAATTATTTGAATAAAGCCCAGTATTCCAAGCATTGAAAACCATATTAACATTAATGGACCAAAAGATTTTCCAATAGAACGGGTGCCAAATTGTTGTATGGCAAATAAAATTATTATAATTACCAGAACAATAGGTATAACAGGTATTTCCGTGTATAATATTTTTAAGCCCTCAACTGATGAAACAACAGTTATTGCAGGCGTAATTACTCCGTCAGCAAATAAAGTCGCCGCTCCGATTATTGCAACTATATAAACCCAATTAACTTTTCTTCTTATTAAGGCATATAAAGCCAATATACCGCCTTCTCCTTTATTATCAGCTCTTAAGGTAATAATTACATATTTTATAGTGGTCAGAAAGGTAAGTGTCCAGATAATACATGATAATGCACCTAAAATATATTCCGGTTGAATCGCAGGGATTCCATTAAGAACCGCTCTCATTACATACAATGGTGATGTTCCGATATCGCCATAAACAATGCCAAGAGTAATTATTACCCCGACAGCGCTTAATTTGGTTGAATATGGTGATTTATGATTGGAGTGATGCATTTAACCTGATTAATACCGGCGGCAAAGATATTATAATAATCGGAATTAGTTAGAAGCTAAATTTTATTTAAAAATTATTATATTTGCAAGTATTATTAATTCTGCATATAGTTTTTATATCAAAAAGTAATATAAATGGGAAAGACATTTACTAAAGTCAAAATCTGGAATTTTAAAACCCCTTCAAAAAAAATAGAATTCGTTGCTCAAGTTGATAATGGTGCAACTACCGTTGTGCTTCCAAAAGAATTATCAGATAAATTAAAATTTGAAAAAGTAGGAGATGTTTGGGTAAAATACGCAAATGAAAAAGTGGAAAAAAAGGAAAAAGTAATTATAGGAATAGAAATTATGGGTCGAAAAACCGGATGTGGCGCAATTATTGAACCCAAAAGAAAAACGGCGTTAATTGGTCAAATTGTACTTGAAGACCTTGACCTTTTAATTGATTCTAAAAAAGGAATATTAATTACAAATCCTGAATCACCTGATGTTCCATTGCTGGATGCGTTATAATAAGCTTTATTTTATAAATGCTAAAGTTTTGCAAAAAAAGCCAAGGTTCAAAGTATAGTATGCTTAAGTTTTAGATTTTTTCTCCGACAAACGTATCCTGATTAGTCCGGGTTGTGCAGTAATAAGAGCTCCTTTTTGTAAATCCTTACCATGTGAGTTTAATATATGTAAACAAATTGAACCCTGTTTTTTAGATGAAAAATTTACTAAGCGAAGAATACCACAATGAGATGCCCCTTTTACAATAGCTAATTCTCCAAAATCTTTATCAATAGTTATGAGAATACGCTCCTCTTTGTATGCATATGCCAGAATCTCATCATCTCCGGGATCTACTTCCCAATCACCAACCCATATAACATTATATCCTGCA
This sequence comes from Bacteroidia bacterium, assembly GCA_016209245.1. Lineage (GTDB taxonomy): Bacteria > Bacteroidota > Bacteroidia > Bacteroidales > BM523 > JACQWN01. The sequence continues at coordinate 5,187 of JACQWN010000256.1, read as the reverse complement.
ATTTCAAGTTCTTTCTTAGCTCCACCCCAAACACAAGTATCTAAAAGAATCTTCATACAGCGGTCTTCATAGTAAGAGGTTCTATTCTTTCATGGGCTACTAACTTGTGAGCATATATCAAACATGCTTGAATATCTGCATATTCTAACCATGAATATCCTTCAAGGATAGTATTAAAAGTATCTCCGGCAGCTAACATACCAAGAATATGTTCAACCGCAAGTCTACGCCCACGTATAATTGGTTTACCACCAAAAATTTTGGGATTTATTGTAATTCTCTCTAAAAGTTTATTTTCTTCCATTCTTTATCCTTTCAGTTAAAAAACAAAATAACTCAATTAAATCTTTAATAAAAAGTTTGTATTTTCCGGGTCAAAAATAATAATTTTTAAGAAATTTTCTTAGTCTATTTAAATTTTAATATGATGGAAATATTAAATTTCAAAATGGAATTTTTAAGGAACTATATAATACAAAAAGTTTATGATACAAATACTTAATCGAGCTTCCTGACAACAAGCTGAGCTGTAGTTTTTGTTTTTTGCTCCAAAAGTATTTCCTTCATAACACACACCCTGTCAATAGTCTGCTGGTCGTAATTACGGATTGTAATTAATTCAAGAGCATGATTCTCGTAAGATACATTAAACTTTTCTTTTAACTTCTCTATTAACACCGGTATTTTACTTTCATCATAATCAACACTGACAGAAAAACTTATAGCAGTATTTTGCATCACATTGATTTTTACTCCGCAGGAAGCAAAGATATGAAATACATCCCTCAGGTTTTCTTCGATAATGAATGAAAAATCTTTGGGAGAAATGACAATCAATGTTTGATTAATTCTAAAAATGAACGATGGTACCGCAAGACGAACATTTTCATAAGAAATAAGAGTTCCGCTTT
>JACQWN010000256.1:0-4176 GCA_016209245.1 Bacteroidia bacterium | reverse complement strand
GTTCTACTGCATCAATATAAGAAAGATGGTCTAATTTAATGTTTTGGTCAAACCATTTCGGATCGGCATTCAATACACCCGGCACGTCTTTCCAGATAATAACCTCCTCTGCATCGAGGCAGTAAGCGAGTATCGCCGCCGAATAGTCCGAACCTTCCCTCCCAAGTGTTACAATGTTACCGTCATACGATTTAGCTATAAACCCCTGACTTATTACAATGTCGTTTTCATTATTCATGAACAATGGAAGAAGCTTTGTTTTAACCAATTTCTCAGTCTGTCGCCAATCAACTTTTCCTTCTTTAAAAGTATTGTCGGTTTTAATTATCTCACCGGCATCGAACCTGATATTTTTAATTTCAACAAAATTCAAATAATGACTGACGATCTTTGTGGACAAAGATTCTCCATAAGAAACGATTTTATCAAAAATCAAATCGTGATGGATTGGAGGGTCTATATTTAATAATATCTCTATTTCATAAAATGAATTATTAATGTCTTTATAAACAGGATGATTTTTGTCCGGAAACAAACTTTCTATTATTTCATAATGATATTTCTTTATGGAATCAAAAATACCAAATTTTTCAGGTTGTTTGAAAAAATATGCATTTGTAAGTTCGACCAGAGCATTTGTTGTTTTTCCCATTGCTGAAATTACAATTACAAGTTTTACATCGTTGTATAACTTCAATATGTCAGCGACATTTTTCACCGCTTCGGCATCTTTTATCGATGCACCGCCGAATTTGAATACTTTCATTTTTTTTATTATTTAGGACATTATTTTTTATTATAGATTATTCCACCGAAGTACGAATTTGTTACGAACTTACGAATTACGAATCCGCCAACCAGCTAATCCATTCGTAATTCGTAAATTCGTATTTTTTTCGTACTTCGATGGAATAATAACGTCCATACCTAAATAGTTACCATTTTTTATTAATTAAATATTCAGCTATCTGTACGGCATTTGTAGCAGCGCCTTTACGCAGATTATCAGCCACAATCCATAAGTTTAAAGATTTTTGACGGGAATAATCGCGCCTTAACCGCCCTACAAAAACTTCGTCACTCCCTTCTGCAAAAACCGGCATAGGATAAATATTTTTTATAATGTCATCCTGTACGATTACTCCTTTTATATTTAAGAGAATTTTTCTCACTTCATTCAGCTCAAAATCATTCTCAAGCTCAATATTTACCGATTCCGAATGTCCGCCGGTAACCGGTATTCTTACAACAGTAGCCGTTATTGAAATATTATAATCATCCAGAATTTTATGCGTTTCGTTCACCAGCTTCATTTCCTCAGTTGTATAACCGTTCTCAAGAAATTCTCCGCCATGAGGAAAACAGTTTTTATCAATCTTATAGTGATAAGCCATTTCTCCGGTTACACCGTTTCTTTCGTTTTCCATTTGCTGAATGGCTTTATAGCCGGTTCCTGTTACTGATTGGTAAGTAGAAACAATGATTCTTTTTATTACGTATCTTCTATGCAATGGAGCTAAAACCATTACCATCTGAATTGTAGAACAATTCGGATTAGCTATAATCTTATCGTTTTTTGTCAGTATTCCGGCATTTATCTCAGGAACTACAAGCTTTATGTCTGAATTCATTCTCCATGCAGAAGAATTATCAATAACAGCAGTTCCTGCTTTTGCAAATTCAGGCGCCCATTGCTTTGAAACATCAGACCCTGCCGAAAAAATGGCATAACTGTTCTTCCCACTAATCCGGTAGCACCTACTAAAGCTAATTTCATAAGCTTATTTTATCCTGTCAAAATACTCCACAAATTCCTTATTTGACACAGCAATATTAATTCTTGCATAATTCCCGGCTTCTTCTTTCTCTAATGTAAAATATGTTAAAGGTACGCTTGCAATATTATATTTCAGAAGCTCATCAAATGATTTATTTAATATAACGAAAATACCGATAGGTTTTGCATCAATATAAAGATTTTCGAGCAATAGCTTGCGGCGGATTAAATATTCAATATTTTTATTTATTTCTTCAATAGTTTTTTTTCTGAAATTTTTCCCTGCAGTTATTCCTTCCGAAGTAGTAAGGATTTTTTCAACTAAAATTTGGGAAAAAGTATTTGTGCCATTTGTACCATATAACAAACGAATGGCTAATTCATCATTGAATTCCTTATTAGCAGCATGAGCAAAACCAATGCGCTGTCCGCTTAATCCTATTGATTTGCTGAAGCTCTCGGCAATTACTACATTGTCATAACAAAGTAAATTTTCATAAAAATTATCAGCTTCTTCTTCATAAAATATTCTTCGGTATGGACCATCCCAAATAATGACTGCCTCATTATCATTTAGCAATTTAATTAAATTTAGTAGTTCATTATCATCATATTTATTTCCAACAGGATTATTGGGGTCGCAAATAATTACTGCAGAATTTTTCAAATTTTTTAAATTATTTCGCAAATCAGAAAAATTATTATATGTAAAATATTTAATTCCATAGATTTTCATTATATTAACATAACAACCCCAGAAATATTTAGGGAGGTAAATATTTTGCACATCAAGATTTTGGAAAATGAGGTTCAGAGCGGTCATTCCCCCGGTTGTAATAATTATATTATCGGTTGATGCTTTATTATGGAAAAATACTTTATTAATGGCATTCTTTAATGAGACAAATCCATTATTCGGCGGATAGACCTGCATTTCAGCAGCATTAAAATCAATTTGAGGGATGATTTTTGATAAATCAATATTTACAACACTAGGCACCCCTCTGTTTAGATAAAGGTATTTCACGCCTGTTTCCTGACTCTTTTTCCGAAGTTGCTCACCAATTTCTACTATTGTAGAGAATTTTGCTCCACTTTTTTTTGTTCTCATATTTATACAACTTTCTTGTCTTATAATAAAAAAATATTATTTTTTTTGCATACATCTATCATTTCTATTGGCCAGATAGACGACTGTATTTCTCCGATATGCGCTTTTCTTAAAAAGTACATACATAATCTCGATTGACCGATTCCGCCCCCAATTGAGAGAGGCAATTCACCGTTCAGCAATCTGCGGTGGAACAATAATTCTTTTCTGATTTCTGTTCCGGTTATTTCAAGCTGATTTAAGAGAGCTTCTTTATTTACTCTTATTCCCATTGAAGAAATTTCGTAAGCACGCTTCAAAACAGGATTCCATACAATAATATCACCGTTCAAACCCTTATATCCGTTATTAGTTTTACTTGTCCAGTCATCATAATCAGGGGCTCTTCCATCATGAGGATTTCCATCAGGAAGCATACCGCCGATTCCAATAATAAAAACCGCCCCGTATTTTTCAACAACCTTATTTTCTCTTTCAAAAGGCGGGATACCGGGATATAATTCATATAACTCTTCTGAATGTATGAAGGTAATTTCTTCCGGAAGGAACGGTTTTATCTGATAATAATTTTCATATATAAAGGATTCGGTTTTATATATAACTGAATAAATTTTTCTGACAATATATTTTAAGAAGTCAGGATTTCTTTCCTGTTCCGAAATAACCCTTTCCCAATCCCACTGGTCAACATAAAGCGAATGAAGATTATCAAGTATTTCATCCGGCCTTACAGCATTCATATCTGTATAAATGCCATAACCATGCTCGATGTTATAATCGGCAAGCATCATTCTTTTCCACTTGGCAAGCGATTGTACTACTTCCGCCACGCTGCCGTTCATATTTTTTATTGAAAAAGAAACCGGCATTTCACTCCCATTAAGGTCATCATTTATACCCGTTCCTTTTAAAACAAAAAGAGGCGCAGTTACCCGCGTTAATCTCAATTCAGCAGATAAATTTAACTGAAAAAAATCTTTAATCAGCTTTATCGCCTTTTCTGTCTGCTTTAAATCCAATACAGATTTATAGCCATTGGGTGTGATTACATTACATGACATAATTTATGATTATTAAAATTCATCAAACTGTAGCTCTATTAACGCTGCCTGGTATCAACAAAAATTTATAGGCACAAAATTATAACTTAATTTCTTTAATTTGGTTATAAAAGTGTTCTGATATATAAATCAGAACATTGAAAATGTCTGAACTTTATTAGTGGTTACCTCGATACGTCTCCGCTGCGCTGACACTCGGCAACCACGTGTTCGCGGTTGTCGAGTGA
>JACQWN010000255.1:10485-13066 GCA_016209245.1 Bacteroidia bacterium | reverse complement strand
TCAAATTCGTTGATTAAATTCTTGAAAAATTCGATGTTCATTAATGAAATAAAGATAGCGTTAGGTTGCGTAACTTATTTATGATAGTCAAAAATATATATTAAAATAGTAAAAAGCAAAATTTAATTATATCATCTAATTCTTTTCTGGTCTTCGAATCTTCTCCGTAAACAAATGTAGAAGTTAAAAATTCCCAATCATTTTTATTAAGATTAAAAAGTTCTTTAGCTATTAAATATTCAATTTCGGCTCTTAACTCAAGTGATTCTTTCAGAATAATTTTGACATTTAATTTTTCTTTAAGTTTTTCAAAATCCTTTTGATAACTGTTTTTATATATAATTGTAAAGGCGCTTTCTATTATTCGCTTTTTAATATTATTACCGGCTGATGGAACAGGTAGTTCATATAAATAAAACATATTCAGATTTGCAGAAATTTTATTGCGTATGTAATAATTTAAAGTTAATGAATTTAACAGAGCCATTAAATAAATAATCTCATTACAATCAAGTGTTTTTTGTAAAAAAAATTCATTTTGTTTTTCATAAGTGCAATTAATTAAATAATTCAATGAATTAACCGTTGCCGTGTTGGGTGGAATAATTGTTGCAATTAATGTTCGTTCATTTGTTGTACCGGCTACAGCTCTGTAAACCAACCTATATGTTTGATAATCCAATATAAAATTATTTTTTTCAAAATATTCTAAAATTTCATTCGTTTTTTTGTCTGATGATAAATTGATTTTTATTCGTTTTGTTTCTTTTGAGATTAATTCTTTATGAGCAGTTTTAGAATCAATAAAGTATGTTAATTCGCTGAAACAATTTGTAAATTGATGAATGCACTTACCTTCATATACGGGTATATGATTTTTTATATTTAATGCTTTTGTAAAAAGTTTACTGTCATCTGTTACATTAAATTCTCTGCGGAATGAGTAACCATAATCTTGCAATAACTTATGATTTCCAAGTATCTTGCTACACAAATCATAATCCGCTTGAGAGGCGAATTCCATTATTGATAGGTTATTTGGCGAAAATTTTTTGACGGATTCTAAACTATAGTCAAGCGAAGGTTTCTCATATAATTCATTTGGATGATGCAAATAAAATTTCGTTTTGAATTTATGATTATATTCAGGAATTTGCTTTTGAACAAAAACTATTGAAAACTTAAATTGAGGATGCACATCAGGGAATATTTTTGTTTTATTTTTATCAGTTTCTTTTTCTTTAAAACCTCTGTTTTCAAATGAGAAAAGTTCAATTAATTTATTTTCTATTAACGATAATTTTCTTAAACCATAGCTCCCTTCATCAGTTTGGAAACTGGAAGGAATAAGAATATTTAAAAATCCATTTTGTTTTAAAACCTGCAGGTCTCTCTCAAATAACAGCTTAAAATAATTTAAGTGAGATCGCATTGCACTACTGGCTTCAGGTTTTAATTTATGATATTCGTAGTTCTCATAAACATACTTAGTATATTCATCATAAAACTGACAATACTGTTCCCATGCAACTTTAAATTTACTATCTGATTTAATTTTTTTCTTAAATTCTCTGTCAAAATTTTTTTTATCCATTTCATATTTACCGATATCAGCAAACTCTTTTGCTACAGGATAAATTTCTTCCCATGGCGGATTGCCTATTATACCTGAAAAACCTCGCTGCTTTTCAGGCAAAGCTTTACCATTCTTATCAAAAAAAAGATTAAAAAATTCCAAACAAATAAATGTAGCTTTGGTAAGATTGGGAAAAATTTTATTTAACGATTGTCTGATGCTGGTTTTGATGGTATCAATAATAAAGTTTAATTTAAGGTTAGGTAAAATATGGTTATAATTTGAGTTGAGATTTTTAAATTTGAACAGACCTTTTTCAATTTTTACCGCTTCTTTCCAAAGATTTGTTTTTGCTGTTTCTAAAGCTCTGCCGTCAATATCAATAGCATAAAGATGCCTTAAAATAATATTAGAAATTAAAATTTTTTTATTATTAAAATTATTTACCTGAATAAAATTTCTTGCATCTTTTATATGCTGTGGAATTTCAAATAAGTCCTTTTGGAAAGTATTAGCCCATTCAAGTTTTTTATAAATAAGGTTATAATATTTATATATTTCTTTAAATACTTTAATTAAAAAACTACCGCTCCCTGAGGTAGTATCTGCAATAGAAATATTATAGAGTTCATTCATTTTGTTTTGAGCGGTTACAAAATCAAATTTTTCGGTGGAAGAAATAATTTCATATACGAGCGGTTCAAATAATGCTTTGACTAATTGTTCGCTCATATATTGTGTAATTAATCTATGAGTATAATAAATACCTGAGTCTTTCCTGCTTTTTGCGATGTACATTTCATAAGCTTTTCCAAAAACATCTTCATCAATCTTCCGGTAATTATAATGCACCATTCCTTTTCCAAAGGAATATTCCCATTTACCTACTCCTAATACCCGTTCAAATACTAATTCAAATTTTCTCAGATTTGTTTCACTTTTTTCTATATAATTCCAAATTTTGGTCTTGAATAATTCCGTATCGTAATAATCCCAGAACCATTC
>JACQWN010000255.1:0-10457 GCA_016209245.1 Bacteroidia bacterium | reverse complement strand
TTCAAATTCAATAAAAAAGTTGTCCAGTATTTTATAAATCCCTTTTATTTTCCATTTTTCATATTTCTGAAAATATTCATCGCTAATAAATTTGTATGGTATTAAACCATAGTCTTCTAATGTTTTGATAAAAATTATCTTATTTATGAAAAGAATAATTAATTCATTTTTAGTAAACCCATCCTTTTCAATAAATTTTACTTGTTTAAACTCTTCTACCCAATTATTCAAATCAATAAAAAACTGTGTTTCTAATTCAGGTTTAGTATAAACATCTTCAAACTTTCTTACCGTATCCCACAAACAATCTGATTCTATAAAACTTCTTAATAATTCAGTAAATTTTATTGAATAAAATGGCTTATAATTAATTATGGCATCGCGATTGAATAAATAAGAATCATTAAGATTAGTTAAAATAACAAAATCATTTCCTGTTAAATATTTTTGTATTTGACCTTTATAATTATTGAATAGTAAAGGTTTAGAAGTAATACCAAGGATTCGCTTATTCTTATCAAGTTTTTTGTCAAAAGCGGGTTTTAATTCAATTAAAATAGGATTAACTATATTTTCCTGAATGGCAAAATCTATAAAACCGCCTTTAATTTTCACTTCAGAAAATCCATTGCTTTGTAATACAATTTCTGATATTCTTTTAAGAAGTTCAGCAGAAGCGCTCTCCGGCTTTGTTCCAATTTTTAAAGCGGTCAAATAATGTTTTATCTCTATAGATTTAAAATTATCAATAATATTGTCTATTTCATTGATTGATAACTCTTTAAATTTATTTAAATTATCTAATTCTTCTATAATTTTAAATCTCGATTCATTCATTTTGAAATATTTATTATTTAAACGAAGTATAGATATCCCGGCATTTCTCAAATAAATAAGGCAAAGTTATTATCAGCAAAGGGAAAACAGCCGTCTTTAGCCGGGCACATGCTACTGCGCCTGAAAAGAAGCACAAATATATAATTATAATAATAAATATCAGGCGGAATTTCGGGTCTATGTTTTTAATAAAAAGGAAATAAACTGAACCGGTAATCAAAACAAGATTCCAGATAAAAATCAGCAACATGTTGATTAATACAAACCAATTTACCGTTTTGAAATAGTTAAACAATCCGCTCAGTCCTTTTGTATTCAATTCATTTAGAAGCCCGATTTCTTTTTCCTGCCTGATATTAAAAAATTTGACCATATACCCTCGCCCGGGTCTATTAAAAAATTCAGACAACCCCGCAGGTGTAAATATGAATATAACCAAAAATTTTCTTTTATAATTTTTGAACACTCTTTTAAAATATATTCCGTTTGTTTGCCGTAATCCGTTTGTTGCTCCGCTTTTTTATATAAATCGTTTATAAAATTTTCCGCATATTTTTCTCCCTCTTTCACTATTAATATTTGTTCAATTGCATATTCTGTCAGATAGTATTTTCTTATGGATGAAAAGTGGAAATAATTTGTTACCGACCAGTTGCACAAGCTCCATAAAAATGCAAAAAATGGTAATATTAATGGCAGGAGCAAAACAATTACTTTGCGGTTTTCAAAAAAAATTAAAAATGAGATGAACAAATTGGGGATCCAGAAATAGATCATAACAGGTTTTGTAAATAATGACGCTGTGAGCAGGAGATTATAAAATACAAGATATTTTAGCTTTTTTTTATGAAAATATAGAAAGAGGAAATAAAAGCTCCAGAAGATGAGTGCCTGAAAAATTACTTCGCTCCAGATGGAATTGGTTACTATCAGTTGAACAGGGAAAAGTATTAATGAAACGATTACCAGCCAATAAGAGCGTGATGAAAGACTTGTGGTGAGCCTTGCGTTGCAGTGAGACTCTCGGACTGTCGAACCATGAAAAATTTTTATTAGCTGCAGTACCCCGATGAATGTAAAAATACTTATAATATTCTGAAAGAATAATACCAGAAAATCATTGTCCCAAAAGAATTTTATCATCATAATAAAGAGTCCGTACACAGGAGGTCTCAGGGAATAATAGTCGCTGTTGAAATCTGCATCCCAGTAATAGCTGTAAAAGCTACCGTGTTGAACAATGTTTTTTGCCTGCTGCAGGTATTCATAAGAATCTAGGTTATAGACCTGGCGGGTTAACAGTGCAATAATAAAATAGATGAAATGGATGAGAATGATTAATATTATTATTAACCGGGTACTTTTTAAGGAATATTTGACGAACTGACTCATTATGCAAATATACATATTTATAAGTAATCACTATTCTCAAACGAATAATTTCTTTGTGATCTCCGTAATTAATTAAAATTTTTATATACATTTGCAAAAATATTATAACGAAGAAAATATGGAATATACAATAACAATTATTACTTTAATCGCTGGTATTACAACAATAATATGGTTTGTACGAGATGTCAGAAAACAAAATAGTAAAGTATTGAAATCGGTGCTTGAAATTCAAAAAACCCAATTGGATGTCCAAAAACATCAATCAGATATTCTGATGAAAATAGAAGAAGGACAACGGAAAGGGTTTGAAACCCAATCTGTAATTTTGGCTAAAATCGAAGAAGGGCAGCGTAAAGGATTTGAAACCCTTGGAAAAGGAATAGAAAATCTTGGAAAAGGAATGGAAAATATGCAAAAAAGTTTTGAGAGTATCCAAAAAGGAATGGAAGTAATAATAAGATTAGTCGCTAAGACAGGATAAAATTAAGAAACCTTTCTTTTATGACTGTTTTTATATAGCTTTTCAATTATTTTCGCTGGTTCCTCAAATTGATTAGCCAGAATCATTGCGGCAATTATATAAGGTTTATAACCCGCCTCTTTATAAGTTTGAATTCTATAACGTTCAAAGACCGAATCCTGTACTTCGCCCTGCTTGCACGATATATTTGAAATATCAGCCGGAAGGCAGTGCATATATAACGCTTTTCGGTTATTAGTCAATTGCATTTTCTCTTCGGTGCATTCCCATCTCTTGAAACGGGCGTTGTTGGCAAGACATTCCTTTTCAAGCTCTTTTAATCCGTCGTTGTCTTTTTTCTTTAATAGTTCAGTCCGTTGTTCCATGACTTTATACGGTGCCCAGCTTTTTGGATAGACAATGTCCGCATTACTGAACGCTTCCTCCATATTGTTTGATATTGTAAAACTTCCTCCGGTTTCTTTTGCATTTTTACCGGCGAGTTCAATTACATCGGGGATAAGGTCGTATCCTTCAGGATAGGCAAGCACGACTTCCATTCCGAAACGTGTCATAAGTCCAATTATTCCCTGAGGAACTGAAAGTGGCTTCCCATAGCTTGGTGAATATGCCCATGTCATAGCAATTTTTTTACCGGCTAAATTTTCAATTGAACCAAAATAGTTTTTCAGGTGCAATAAATCAGCCATTGACTGCGTAGGGTGGTCAATATCGCATTGCAGATTTACTATACCTGGTCGCTGAGGCAATACACCTTCGCGGTATCCTTCATCGAGAGCTTTGCCCACCTCGCGCATATAAGCATTTCCGGCGCCGAGGAACATATCATCGCGGATACCTATTATATCGGCCATAAAAGAAATCATATTGGCTGTTTCCCTGACTGTTTCACCATGAGCGATTTGCGACTTAGTTTCGTCCATATCCTGGACTTCCAACCCAAGAAGGTTTGCTGCCGATGCAAATGAAAACCGTGTGCGAGTAGAATGGTCCCTGAATATTGAAATTGCAAGACCGGAATCAAAGCATCTGACCGAGATGTTATTATCGCGTAGATATTTTATTACTTCTGCAATATAAAGTATCTGTTCCAGCTCGTCTTTGGTTTTTTTCCACGTCAGGAGAAAGTCCTTTTGGTATAGGCTGGATTTTAGATTACTAATGGTTTTAATATAATTTTCAATCATAATTTTATTCCATTTTTTTCTATTTCTGTAAAAAACAGTGTTTCATATTTTTTATTTTTATTTCAAATATTAATAGTTACAACTATTATTAGCACGGTTACACATAAAAACAGTAATTTCTTTTTCAAATCAGATAAGCATAAGCAGCATAAAAAGCCGAAGCAGCCACAAAGTCGCTAACAAGAGTTGTTAATTATACTTTTACAGTTAAATATCTATTATGGGGTTTTAATTTTTCCTTGGTATCTGTCTTTCCATGAATTTTTTTGTCCACTCTACAAGAGTCACAAATAAGCTTATTGACACAGCCAGTATCTTGTCCACAATTGAGACAGGGAAAGACTTTGTTTTCTCTATTGTTATTCATACAATATTACCTCCTTTGTATGCAACACAGTTGCGTGTAGATTCACCATATCTACTCTCTTACCCTTTCGCATATTTTCCAACAAATATACATCAAATTTTTAAATTTTCAAGTGAATTGATAAATTTTATGAAATAAATCAAATCAGATAAGCATAAGCTGTATAAAAAGCTGAAGCTGAAACAAGGTCGCTTATGAGTACTTTTTCATTCGGTGCATGAGCAAGAAATTCATTTCCGGGGCCAAAGCCAATCACAGGAATGCCATAAACACCGTTAATGGTAACTCCATTGGTCGAAAAAATCCATTTATCAACAAGAGGTTCTTTTTTAAATATTTTTTTGAAAGCTTCAATACCGGTTTGTACTGCTTTGTGATTTTCATCAATTTTCCATGTGGGATAATATTTTTCCATTCCATAGCTTTCTCCTGTCCATGAAACTTCTTTATATTTTAGCACTTCAGCTTTTGCTTCAATATCTTTTATAAGTTTTTCGATTTCGAGCATAGCCGATTCTTTTGTTTCACCCCATGTGAGCCGACGGTCGAGATGAATTTTTGCATAATCGGCAACAGCACAGAGAGAGGGGCTGCCCGAGATGAATTCAGAAACAGTGATGGAACCTTTTCCTAAAAATTCATCATATTTCAGCATTTCATTCAGATTTTCAATCTCAAGGCACACTTTTGCTCCCATATATATAGCATTTTTGCCTCTTTCAGGTGCGGAGCCATGGGCTGAAATTCCTTTAAAGGTTATGTTTATTTCCATCCTGCCCCTGTGACCGCGATAAATATTCAAATTGGTAGGCTCGGTGCTTATTACAAAATCCGGGGTCAATCCTTGTTCTTCGATAATATATTTCCAGCATAAGCCGTCACAGTCTTCTTCCATTACACTTCCAACAAAATAAACAGTCAAATCGCGGTCAAAATTCAGTTCCTTAAGTATTTTACCGGCAGTGACAAATGCAGCAGCCCCGCCTTTCTGGTCAACCGCACCACGGCCAAGAACATACCCATCCCGTATTTCACCTGAAAGCGGCTGAAATTCCCAATTTGTGATATTGCCAATATCAACTGTGTCAATATGTGCATCAATAGCAAGAATTCTACTTCCTTTTCCTATTCTTCCTATAACATTACCAAGCCCGTCAATAAGCACTTCATCGAATCCTGCTTCTTCCATCTGCCGCTTCAGCTCAAGCTGCACATCTTTTTCTTTACAGCTTAACGACTTGTTTTGGATAAGCCGTGATAAATTTTGCGCGGTGTACTGGCTATATTTATCAGATAATTGATGGATTTTAAAAAAAATATCTTCCATATTATTTATTGTTATTTAGCTAATTAGTGTCTGTCTGTAAAGTCAGTTCACAAAGAAATCTATAGCCACGAATTGCCGAATTTACACGAAAAACTTGATTTTAATTCGTGCAATTAGTGGCAAATTTCGACATTATGGACAGACACTAATTAAAAAACAAAAATACGAAAATATTCGAAATGTATCCTCTCAAAAAGTAAAGGGATACCTCGTTTCACTCGGAATCGGTTAATTAAACACTTCATTTTTTAACCCATGTCTTTTGAGATGATACTTTGAAATATCTAATCAGATTAATGATGAAAGACTTGGTGTTTCCGGTGTTTTTTTTGCGAATAAGAAGAAGTAATCGTTTTCAGCATACCATATTCATGATAAAATTCAAAGCACTTGTGCGTCCTTTTCATCATATTTACAGGGATTACCATATTTGTACCATATTGAGCCAGTAAAATTTCCTGTGAAAATATTTCCTTTTCATTTTCAAATATTTTGACAGTTGCATAATCAGGTATTCTATATACGAGCCCTTTATCCACCTTTGCAAGCTTTTCCTGATTTTGCAAAATTGTGCCGAGTGATGAAATATTGCTGAACCTTGATATTTCAATAACGAGAGCTTGTCCTTCATTTGCATTAGCAGGTAAAATGCCTTTTGTTTTTGAATATTTAAAAAGCACTATTTTTTTCGAGTCATTATTTATTTCAGGAATAAAATTAAGAGCATAATTGTATGTCTCCGTAAGTTTGGTACCTGTAAAAAGAGCGATATATTCATCTTCGGTTTTATTCAATTCCAAAATCATGCTTTCAATTCCTTGTCCTTCGGCCGCCTTATTATCCGACATACCAACCAATAGTTTAAATCGCCGTTTTCTGAGCTTAAAAATAAAATTAGCCGCTTCTTCGGCCTTCTCTTCGGTTGTTTTCCTTTCATTGCTTGAAAGGTAAACCGGGATTTTTTTCATGGTAGTGTCGGTTTTTACTTCCTTATAGCTTGTTTTCTTTACTTCTTTAAAAAAATTTTTTATTGAAAGATCGGTAGGTGGATGAGAAGGCGAAGGAGAAGGCGGAGATGTCAGATTAATTACCGGGGTAGGAGTACATGTGTTTGTTTCAATTGGTTTATTGACAGAAACAATGTACCCCTCAGGAGTAAGCAGAATATTATTGCGGATTTTTTCCCCTTTTGTCTGTATCCAGTAATATTGGTCGTTATCCGGCAAAGGATATGAATTTAATGAAACATTTGAAATGTACCATTCTGTTTTGTCTGATGTAATAACATCTTTAATTCCAAGAAATTTTTCAGCATAGTCGGCATAAATACCTTTTTTCTGAACAACAGCTGTTAATTCAATTTTTATATTCAATGCAGTTTTCGGAAGATTATAGACCAATCCGTAATCTTTCAGATTGCTAAGCTGTTTGATGTTGACTACCTTAATGCTTGAACATGCGGTAAGAACTATCAGAATAAGAATAATTTTTGAAAAAAAGTTTTTCATTTGAATATTTTTTAAGTATTTTTCAATTTACTTGGCCAAAAAATCTATGAGTTTATGACTAAGTTCAATAGTGCTTGAAGCCCCAAACTTATTTTCTAAATACTTTTTATCAAAAGCCGAAGTATTTCTAACTGTTTTAGCATTAAAATCAGAAAGCGAATAAAGGGCAGACACACCAAATTGGTCTTTATCAATAAACCAAATTTGGTCTCGGCGCAAAAGGTCTTTATTTAATAAACTTACATCTTGACCTGTAAATATTAATTGTGCACCTCTTTTATTGAATTCATTAAATAATTCAAGTAATTTTCTTGTTAAATTTGGATGAAGTCTTGAGTCAAATTCATCAATAAATAATATCCTTCCATTTCTAATAGTGTCATATATAGGTCCAAGAATATGAATTAGTTTTCTAGTTCCTTGTGATTCTTTTTTATTTATTAAGAATGGAATAGAATTTATTAAAAAATTATTTTTGTCATATCTATTGTGGTATGTAACAATTTCACCATCCTCTTCACCTGCTTCAATATTTTTAATTTCCATATATTTTAATGCTAGCGATATCCAATTTTTGAATCGACTATCATTCTGCAATAATTTTGCAGTATAGTTAAAATAATTTGCCTCGGTCAAGCCACTTAAAACATTAACATTCAGAAACCAGAAAAAAATCAGGCGTGATATATCTTGATTATTTTGTGCCAAATGGCTTATAAAAAGAACATTTTGATTTACGTCATTTTTATACTTCAATCCTTCCTTAAAAGCAGTTTTATTGATTTGAAATTCTGAACCTTCTCTATGGAAAAGAAGATTTTCTCTTTCAATCTTTTTATATAACCATTCTTTTATAATTTCATGCTTATTAATTTCAAAACCGTAACGATATATGCTTTCTTGAATGAGGAAAGATACTTCAAACATAGTTTCGGCATTTTCAGTAGATTCATTAAGTTTAAATTGAAAATCATGATTTGGCTTATCTTCATCCTTTTTTAAACTATTGCTAAATGAATCATGTACGATAGCTTTCATGTATGACATAGCAGAAACAAAATTACTCTTACCTCCAGCATTTAAACCATATATTGCAGCAGTTTTTAATAAATCAAACTCTCTATTTATTGAAATTATGTTTTTTTCAATATGCTCACCAAAAGACAAAACAGATGTCATAAGAAATCTTGTCTCCTCTTTGAATGATTTGAAATTTCGAAATTTAAACTCAATCAACATATTTGTAGAATTAATTTTGCTACAAAAATACAATTAATAATCGAATATTACCATTTTTTTGTAATAATTATTTTTTAGATGAGATGATTTCAATTCTTATGTTTGAAAATTACCGTCTGTTTTTTTTGCATGAAGCACAACTGCATTCCCCAAATTATCAATAATATCACCTGCGATTAATGCTTCCTGTCCAATTTTTGACGCAGCTATATCTCCCGCCAATCCATGAAGATAGACGCCAAGGATAGCCGCTTCTTTTGGTGAATAACCTTGTGCAAGCAATGAAAGAATCACACCTGTCAAAACGTCGCCGCTTCCCGCAGTAGCCATTCCTGGATTTCCTGTGGTATTGAACCAGCATGTACCGTCGGGACAAGTAATGGCCGTATAAGCTCCCTTTAACACGATATAAATATTATATTCTTTTGAATATTTTATTTGTAATTGATTCCTTGAATAGTTATCATCTGTTTTTCCAAAGAGACGTTCAAATTCTTTAGGATGCGGTGTAAAAATACTTCCGGCAGGTACTTTTTTTAACCATTCTTTGTTCTGTGCCAGTATATTTATGGCATCAGCATCAAATACAACCGGTGTATTTACATTTTCAAGAAAATTATATAAGCCGTTAGCGGTTTTTGTCGATGTTCCTATTCCTGGTCCTATTCCAAATGCTGTATAAGATTTTAATTCAGGAACCTTTGAGAATTGTTTACTGTCAGCATCAATGCTTACCATACATTCAGGAACAGCCGTCTGGATAATTTCATATCCTTTTACAGGAATGTGGACTGTGGTTAATCCGGCTCCGGTTCGTAAACACGCTTTTGCTCCAAGAACTGCGGCACCCATTTTGCCATAACCGCCCGATATTAATAAAGCATGACCATAATCGCCCTTATGAGAAAATTTTTTGCGGGTTTTTAACATCGGCTGAATGTACTCTTTAGTTGTAAAATAATAATTTGTCGGTTCCTTTTTGATAAAATCGGGGTGTAGGCCTATAGGAATTACGCACCATTCACCAACATGAGCTTCATTTTCTGAGAAAAAGAACGCTAATTTCGGAAATTGAAATATGAGTGTGTAAGTAGCGTGAATAATATTTTCTCTTATATTTTTTGAATTGTCTTCTCCAAATAAGCCGGATGGAATATCAATCGCCACTACTATAGCTCCGCTTTGGTTTATATGCTGAACTGTTAATGCAGGTAATCCATCAAGCGGACGGGCAAGCCCTGAACCAAATAGGCCATCAATAATAATATCATTTTTTTGAATGGTGGAAAATTGCGAGTTATCTGTTATTTCAATTATCTCAACTTTCCCTTGATTCTTCAAGCGTTCGAGATTAATTGTAAAATCAGTGGAAAATTTATCGGTAAATTTAATTATATAAACTTTTACATTATAACCGCTTTCTGTTAATAATCTTGCAACGACAAGCGCATCGCCTCCATTATTTCCGGGACCTGCAAATATTAAAAACGGGCTGGATTGGCCGAATTTTTTCATTAACCATTCTGATAACCGCGTCGCCGCCCTTTCCATTAAATCAAGTGATGAAATCGGCTCAAACCGGATAGTATAAGCATCGGCACCACGAATCTGTTCTGAACGGAAAATTTTCATCATTTTTAATATTTAGCATTGAATTTACCTGCGGATACTTCGACATTTCGACATTTCGACAGGCTCAATGCGGCGCTGGCTCAATGCAACGCTATGCTCAGTACAAGTATTGAGAAGTTATTTATTTTACAATAACTAATTTCCCTTGTGAAATAATTTCTTGCCCTTCAAAAATACGGAATAGATATATTCCATTATCTAAAAGAACGTTAGATGTTATTGTTTGACGATATAACAATATCTGTAAAACTATAATAACCAGGGTCGGAATACTGTACTGTCCATATCAATTCACCATTATTACAGACCTCTACAGCCCCAAGTCAGAATAATTCGATAAACAGTTAATAATCAATTAGTTAAAAACGTCATAATTCAGGATTGGACATTCAAAAAAAGCCCCACTATCATAATTATCGGCTAAATATTTGTATATCAAAAACATAATACAAATGGACAGTTAATACCTGGCATTTATAAAATT
>JACQWN010000672.1 GCA_016209245.1 Bacteroidia bacterium | reverse complement strand
TGAATTGATATAATCGAATGAAAGGGAAATAGTAATATCATCGAAATATTTATTTAAAAAGTCAGTAGCCCAATCAATCAACGGCTGATAAAAGCTGAAAGCATTTTCTGTAATTGACCTTCCTTTGATTTCTAAAAAACCTGTCGCTATATTAAATGAAACCCCAGGTGATTTCTGAGTAGCTTTTATTCTAAGGTTCTCTGCCATTAATTCAATAATTTGGCTAAAATTAATCGTACAAATATAATAAATATACTGTAAACGGATAATTATTAACTTTTAAAATATTAATTGCTGAGCCCACTCTAAAAACCACTTTAAACTACATTTGACACGAATTACACAAATTTAATATATTGATTATCAATTATATTTTTTAGTGATAATTCGTGAAATTCGTGTCAAAAATACTTTTTAGAGTAGACTCATTGCTAAATTGCTAAATTGCTGAATTGCTGAATTTTTGCCATTCAGCCATTTAACCATTTTTATTTATATTTTTCCTTTTATTTTGATATTTTTAGAATAGCTTGTTTCAGTAAATGCTTTTAATTTTCCCTGTATTTCGCCGGTTTGGAAATGATGTTTGAGCATTCTGCCGATTTCATCAGTAGAATATGAATTTACGTTTGTAGCTGTCCTGACCGAGTTAAAAGGAGATTTAGCAAATAATCCGGGTTTATTCGTAAAATTCTGGTTCAGGCATTTATTTTTGACTGAATTAGCGACAACGCCATTCTCGATATAAAGAGGGTCGCCATTTTCATATCCCCAATAAAGATAATTGTTCGATTCATCAAATTCGTCCAATACATCAAAGCCGTCGGCAATCATAACCAAATAATAATAGCCAGTAATATTTGAAGGCATTGAATAATAAAATTTAAAATAATTTCCTTCACCGCCATATAATGCATCTGCTACGCTCATTCCACTTGGTATATCAATGCAGTTCCACCAATTTCCTGATGCTCCAAATAATTCTTCAGGAGTAATACCGGGAATTTCGGCAAGGTTTCCATTATTTTCGGTACTATAAGAACAATACTGTTCAGTATAATAGTCATATAAAAGAATTCCATAATCTTCTGCATTGTAAGCATTATAATATAGATAAACAATATTCCAGCGGGCTGTTTTTGGTATATTTTCCTGACCGCAGTTATAAACGTTATATGCACAAACCCTGTCAAGTTCGGTAGCTCCAACCTGAGTATCTGCAGAATCGGCCAGCGCCCAGCCAACTAAGTCTTTACCTGAGGTATTATCAACATTATCCGGATTATAATCGGGGTCACTGTTGACATTACCGGCTACAAAAGCTGCAAAGCAGAATTGACTGACAAAAAAGTTATAATCAACCCAGATATATCCTGCACCTCCCCAAGTAGTTCCCCAGGAATTAATTACCCTAAATGCTCCCTGACCTTTACTATTATCGTATCCTCCTAAAATCATGGCATGGTAAGCATGTTGTCCGTTATAGGTATCGTTATCGGAGGTTATTACATCATCGCTGTTCCAGTTCATAAAATTATCGCCGAGCTTTGCACCTATTACAACAGGTCTGTCATCAGCAAGATAACCCTTGATAGTATTAACATCTATATCAATTTTTCTGTAATTTTCGAGCTTATATTGATTTGCTTCTGTATCCCAGCTTGATTGAGGCGATGAAGAACAATCACCAAGGTCGGTATAAGGAACTGTTGATAATTTTGCAATTCCGCGTGAAACCATAACATCGAGCGCATATTCGAATCCCATTCCATTACAATCCTCACCTTTATTTGCAACAGGTACTGCCCAGAATAAATCCTTAGGGCTAAATTGGTTGCTTGTTTGAGCAAGTTGGCTGGAAGTGAGATTTTTATCCTTTCCTTCAAGAAACGATTTTAGATTATAGGCACAAGCCCATGCAACGCAAGTTCCATATTGACCTTGGTTCCCGATTGGTGGAAACTTCGACACAAGATCAGCAGAAGCAGGAAGATTAGTTGACGGTGCATTTTCTGAAAGATTAATATCCGATTCAAGTTCGTTCATATTTTCCTGGTCTCCAATCCATCCCAAAAAATATTCTACATCTTCTTCATCAATAGGAATTTCATCTTCTTTACATGAAGAGAAGAATAAAACCGGCAACGAAGCGGTTAATAACAGAATGTTTTTCCACAATGAGTTTTTCATAATTTTATTTTTTTTAAGTTTGTTATTATTTATCCCTTTCACAGTATAAGACAGAACCAAATACATATAATTCAATTATCCCCGAAAGATTTTTATCAACTAAAGTCATGCTGCAAAAATAATATTTTGTAATGAATAATATTTTAACTTCTCACTTATAAACATACCTGTATAAAATTTTAACGTACAAAAATACTAAATTTTCAAAAAAATTCGTCCCCGTAAATTTATCCTGTGAAATGCGTAGCATATTTAACAGAATGGGCGCTCGTTACAAACGAGCGATATTGGGACCAATTCAAACTTTTTCCATCCACATTGAAGCCGTTAAGGTTATTTCGTTGAGCATTGAAAGTTTTGCTGCATCTAAAATTTCCAATTCTAATGGTAGCCCTTCATTGTCAAGGTGAAGAATTACTCCTTCTTTCAAGTCAACCGAATCAGCAAGCTTGCCGTTTCGCAATTGAATAATCAACACATCAGCTTCTTTTGAATATTTTATCTTCATAAATATTTCCTCCTTTATAGTATTTTTCTAAATATGGATAATATACAGTAATTAACACAGGCATTTCTTCTTCATACTCATATACTGCGCTAACAATATGGCTGCCATATCTGCGATGTGCAATATACCTATTCCGGTGACCGACCATTACTTCTTCCGGATATATGAGTGTTTCTATAATTTTTTCTGAATTGATTTCCCATTGTTCTATTCTTTCAAGCGAATGATGCAGAAAAAGAATTTGGATAATTGTATTATTCTCTGCTTCAATGGAGAATACGCATCCCCTTGTATGATGTTCCGTTTTAATAATTTTACTTATATTCATTTTTTAAAAAATTCGACCGCCGTCGGCGGTATTTTTAAAAATAGTCATATTGTCAAATAGTCAACAATTAGTCCTTAAGGCAGCGCACCGAAAAGCCGAAATCCTTAGTGTAGTTGAACCGGTTCACAGTGGCGGTACTGTAGTACAGATTGCGAATCCATGCATTCGTGCTACTGTACTCCGTAGCCGACCACCAGTCGCCGTTGCTGCCCGAATAGTTGAACGTGCCGTCGCTGTAATTCCGGTAGCCGCCGGGCAAGCCTGTAAAGCCGCTGCTGTTTGTGGCGCCGGTGTTTGGCGAAGTCCAGTGAGTCGTGCCGGTTTCTTTCAGCTTGCCGCCTTCGTCTGTGCCGCGCCAACCTGTTGTTGTAAAATCATAAGGAAAATCTGTTGACAGGTTCCGCTTGTACAGATTGCTCTTTCAAGCGTTGTCCACTCGTGGTGAGTCGGAATATGCCATCCGGCCGGGCAGATACCCTGTGTTGTGCCGGTCAACCCTGCATCTGAAGAAGCATACTGCATCATTTCACGCCATTCGTATAACCCGCCGTAAGTGTCGCAATTGGCTGAATTATTGCTGTAACAATATTTCTCAATTATACCGTTGTTGGTTTGAAGTTGCCCGCCGGCTGTGGAATTTATCTTGGTACCGATATTCAAATTTTGCGCCATCCAGCATTTTGAGCCGATCTGTTTCGTGTTATAAATACGGCCGTCACGGTCGTCTTTCAATTGTGCTGAACCGCAAATTATATTTAATGTTGCAGCGGCTGATAATTCATCGCCACAGGCATTTGAAACATAACAACGGTATTTATATCCATTATAGCTATAAGGGACATTGCTGATAACAAGGTTCGCCGTGTATGTGCCGGAATATTGCGGAGCAGTTCCGCCGTTTGACAACATTTTCCAGGTAGAACCGCCGTCGGTGCTTTCCTGCCATTTATAATAAATTTTAGAGCCAGTTGCCGTAACTGTAAAATTTGTGCTATCTCCTGAAATGAACTCTAATTCATCATCTACCGGTTGAACTGATATTGCCGGATAAATACATCCCTTCGGCGTACACCAGATACTCTCCCAATAACCAAGGAATATTTGCAGACAACTGTCGGTTGTATTAAAAATAATGGAACTTATACGGGGGGATTTGTTATAGCGTCGCGTTCTGTCTGTGAAAGATATGTTACATTAAAGCCGGTTCTGTCGGAAAAAAGAAATAAGCTGTCATTTATTCCTTTTGCCTGGCTAAAGCCTCCAATTGC
>JACQWN010000671.1 GCA_016209245.1 Bacteroidia bacterium | reverse complement strand
TATATATCTTACTAAAATAAGTAAAAATGTTGACAGCGGATTTTTGTATGTATTAGGAGCGCCTTTGAAAAATTTGACTTATGAATGGATTAATTATTATGATAAGCAATATTATGATGCTGCTTATTATACAATTCAGCCAAATGGAAAAGAGCTTCTGAAAAGAATTAAAAAAAATGTTAAGTACTATCAGCTTAAAATTAGTCCCGATTGCAAAAAAGCAGCTTATGTGACTAATGACAAAGGGAAATATAAAATATGGATTTACGATATTGAAAAAAACAAAAAAAAGAAAATATTTAAAAAAGAGTTCCGCCTCGATCAAATAACAGATTATTCTTATCCTGTTCTTGCATGGCATCCGACAGGAGAATTACTCGCTTTTACTACTGAAGAAAAAGGAATTATATATCTTAATTTCTATTTATTCGAAACCGGCGAGATACATAAAAGAGAGCTATATTATTTTGAAAAAGTGCTTGATTTTTCATATTCTTTAAACGGCTTGAAAATGGTTATGTCAGTTATTCAAAACGGGTATTCCAATATTATAGTCTATAATATCAATGCTAATACAATCGAGCAAATAACGAATGATACGGCTTACGACTTATATCCGGGGTTCATTAACAATTCTGACGAAATTGTTTTTATTTCCGATAGAAAAAATAATAAATTACCTGATGAACAATATAATGTAAGTGAAATTGAAACAAGCCGAACTTTTGATATTTTCGTTTACGATTATAAAAATAAAGGGCAGATATTGGACAGGATTACCGAAACGCCATATATTAACGAATCCAAACCTTATGAAATAACGCATCACAGATATGCCTTCCTAAGCGATGAAAACGGAATATATAACCGCTATCTTGCCAAGTACGACAGTGCTATCAGCTTTATTGACACTTCGGCACATTATATATATTATACCACAAGCTATCCGGTAACCAATTACAATTATAACATCGTTGAACAGGATTTGAATATTAAGGGTGAAAAGTCGCTTGAGAATATATTTTATAATAATAAACATCATTTATTATATGATGATTTTCTTTCGGATAAATTGCCTTCGTTAGCTGAAAAGATAAAAAAAACAACCTTCAGAAAAAAACTGACAAGAGATTATATAATTCACGACAGTATTTTAAATATTAAAACCGCTGAGAAATTTACAAAATCCGGAAATGATACTACCGGAGCCGGGCAGGGCGATATATTATTTCAGGCGCCGTCCGATACATCAATAATTGATATTAATAATTATTTTTTTGAAATTGAAAAAAGAGAAATTAAAACAGTAAAAAATATTTATAACAGAGAAAATACAGACGAACAAGAGGATGATTTTAAGAATCCCAGACAGCGGGTTTATTTTACATCGTTTTACGCCGATTATATAGTCAACCAGATTGATTTTGGCTTTTTAAATTCTTCTTACCAGGCATTTACCGGCAGCGCCGTTTACTTTAATCCAGGCTTTAATATCCTGTTTAAGCTTGGAACCAAAGACCTTTTTGAAGATTACAGGGTAACCGGAGGATTCCGTTTTGCCGCTAATTTCGACAGCAATGAATATCTGCTTAGCTTCGAAAACCTGAAAAAAAGAGTTGACAAACAGCTCATATTTCACAGGCAATCGTTCTCGAATATTTTGTCTATTGATGATGTTGTTAAAACACATTCTCATGAAATTATGTATATTCTGAAATATCCTTTCAATCAGGTTTGTTCGTTCAAAGTTACACCGGGTTTGCGTAACGACCGGATTGTAATACAATCAACGGGTAATGAATCTCTTAAAGAGCCAAATATTTTCAAGACATGGGCGGGCCTAAAGCTTGAATTTATTTTCGATAATACAAGAAGCAGGGGGATTAATTTATATAATGGTACACGTTTTAAGCTTTTTACCGAAGGTTTTGTTCAAATAGATAAAGACAAGACGGATCTTTTTGTAGTCGGAGCCGATTTCAGGCACTATCATAAGCTTCACCGCGATTTAATCTGGGCAAGCCGGATAGCCGCCAGTACTTCCTTCGGAGAGGCCAAGCTTATATATTACCTTGGGAGTGTTGATAACTGGATAAATCTTTCGACAAGGGTACCAACTTTTTTACCGCTTACCGAAGTGCCTGTAAATATGGATGAGAACTGGGCATACCAGGCACTCGCTACCAATATGAGAGGTTTTTCACAAAATATCCGCAATGGAAATTCTTTCGCACTGATGAATAATGAACTCCGATGGCCCGTTATCAGGTATCTTGCAAACAGGCCTATCAATTCCGATTTCTTAGCAAATTTCCAGGTAGTCGGATTTTTTGATATAGGATCAGCCTGGTCAGGAAAATCCCCCAAAGATGAAAAAAATGCTTATAATACCCGCATCGTTCAGAACTATCCGATAACCGTAATTATTGATAATGAACGTGCGCCGTTTGTTTATGGTTACGGATTCGGAATAAGGTCGCGGGTGTTTGGTTATTTTGTCCGGCTCGATTGGGCCTGGGGCGTCGAAAGCGGCGTTGTGCAACCACGAATGTTTTATTTATCGCTTAGCCTTGATTTTTAGAAAGTCTGAACAGGTGAAAATGTCTGAACCGGGATTTGCAGGATTAAAGGGTTATCTGGATAATGTCTGAACCAGGATTTGCAGGATTAAATGATTACTATGATTTTTTGAAATATGTGTTGCAAAGGATATAAAAAATGAACCATAGCATAAAGCAAGCAAAAAACAATAGCCATGAAAGGGCGGAATATTTATAGCCCCGTGCAAAGCACGGGGAAAAAGAAAGCGACGAATTTTAGCGTCGCAGGCACAAAAGCTATTAGTAGCAGAATGCTACAGCGACGCAAAGCAGGCTGCCGATAGAAGCAAGTAGTAATTGTCTAAAGTTAAAAATGAAACACACAAAACATAAAATAAAAAATGTTTAAGTAAAGGAAAGTACTACCTTTGCATCCCTGCGCCTTTGCGGTAAAAACCTAAAATAAAATGCATATAATTTCAGAAAGTATAATCGGTAGAATTAAAGCCTTGGCAAACGACTTTGAGCAGGATGTAATCAATATCAGAAGATATCTTCATATGAACCCTGAATTATCTTTTGAAGAACATGAAACCTCACAATTCATTGCTGCTAAATTGAAAGAGTTTGAAATTCAGTATAAAGACGGTATTGCAGAGAACGGTATCATTGGCATGATTGAAGGGAAAAATCCTAAAAACAAGCTCATCGGGCTTAGAGCCGATATTGATGCATTGCCCGTAACTGAAGATAATAGTCTGCCATATAAATCAAAATACAAGGGAAAGATGCATGCATGCGGCCATGATGTCCATGCTGCTTCACTGCTTGGTACAGCTAAAATACTAAATAAATTAAACGATTACTTTGAAGGCACGGTTATGTTAATTTTCCAACCTGCTGAAGAAAAGATTCCAAGCGGAGCATTGCAGATGATAGAAAAAGGGGCATTCAAGCAG
>JACQWN010000254.1 GCA_016209245.1 Bacteroidia bacterium | reverse complement strand
CTGAATTACGGCACCATGATAAACAGCACGGGAGCAGGACAATTACAGACAAATAACGGCATTGCTGAAAAATACTGTTACAGCAACAATTCTTCAAATTGCGACACTTACGGCGGTTTATACGAATGGAACGAAATGATGCAGTATGCTGTTTCCGATGCCCAAATGACAGGCACAACCAAGGGTATTTGTCCGACCGGCTAGCATATTCCGACACACCACGAGTGGATAACACTTGAAAGAGCAACTTGTACAAGCGCAACCTGTGCTACCGATTTTCCTTATGATTTTACAACAGCGGGTTGGCGAGGCACGGACGAAGGAGGAAAATTAAAAGAAACCGGCACGACTCACTGGACTTCGCCAAACACCGGCGCCACAAACAGCAGCGGTTTTACAGGCTTACCCGGCGGCTACCGGTATTACAGCGACGGCACGTTCAACGATTCGGGCGACTACGGCTACTGGTGGTCGGCTACGGAGTACAGTAGCACGACTGCATGGCTACGCAATCTGTACTACAGTAACGCCACTGTGGACCGGTACGACTTCACTAAGGAGTACGGCTTTTCGGTGCGCTGCCTTAAGGACTAATTGTTGACTATTGGAAAATTTGACTATTTTTATGCGTTGAAAGCTGATACAATAATGGTCAGGAGGAATCTATTTTTTTGCTATATCTTATTGAAAAGTAACAAAAAATCATATATGTTTGCACTGTATTAAACTATTATTACTATGAAGATTACTACCGCATGTATGAATGAAAAGATAAAGACAAGCCGAAAGTCATCAATAAAGCGCAAAAGTATGGATTAAGATTACGAAAACTGATTGGTATATAAAGTTATACCCAGACTGCAAAAATATTTTTATTTTTAATTTTAATTTGTTCCTGTTTATATTTTTTGTTTTTATTAAAATCGTAAATCAGTAAGTATCCTTGTTTCAGAGAATACATATCGAGATAATCGCTAAGTTGTTGTAAGCCTTTGTTATGATATTTCGGTCCTCGCCAGATTTTAAGTTCAGTTACATAACGCTTTTCGTTATAAGTTATTACAATATCCATCCTTCGCTCGTCTGCAACAGTTGGCTCTTTAAATTCATAACCTTTACGGTTTATTATAGGTTTAAGAAATGAAAGAAATAATAATCTCCCTTTGCGTTCAATAAATTTTTCATCTTTATAAGAATAGTTTTCTTTCATGAATTGCTGAAATCTTTGCAAAATAAATTTTAAGTTAAGTTCTTCCTTATAATAAAAATCAGGATGAAAATTTGGTTGTTTCATGGCATTTTCTCTTATGGTTTTTGTTATAAAGTAACTATAAATCCGCTGCTCAAAAATTCTGTTATGTATTTTACAAATTCCATTGTCATTTTTAAAAATTCCATAAATTTTTCCAAAGTTTACTATCGGGTCATAAGTATCATAGCTTAATGATAGTCCCCCCATAACTATAAATTTAACAGTTTCGTGTAACTCTTTATAGCCTTGCAGGTTTTTGAACATGCTATCAAATAATGTTGTTTGATAATCAGGAGCGATAATTAATTTATAAGCGCTCTCAACATCTTCAATTATCCAGTTTTTGTCTTTTCGTTCTGTGATTATTTTTTCGTCAATAAATTTGCAGAGCTTACTTACAAGATACGGATAGCCTGAAGTGTAATAATATAATTTTTCTGATATTGCTTTTTTATTGGTCATTTTAACGCCTGTATCTTGTGTATAATCATCAAGCATTGTAACAATTTGTTCAGGTTTAAAACTTAAATCTATATCAAAATCAACAGCAATATTCCATGGGCTGTTTAGTTTTGCTTCTTTACCATCACGGATATTTAATTTTATTGTTTTAACATCATGCACTCCGGCAAGTATTACTGAGTGGAATGTATAATCTTTTCCTCTGTTCTGTAATAAATATTTATCTCGTAACATACCGAGAAAACTTAAAAATAATTGATTATTAGACGATTTGTCAACTTCATCAATTATAAAAACTATTTTCTTATTTAATAATTTAGCATATTTGGTTATTATTTTTGATAATTCTTTTAATATTTTAATTTTTTTTATCTCTGCTTTAAAATCATAATTTAGATTTACTTCCTGTTTTTCAAGTTCATCAGATAAAATTTCAACAATATGTTGTGAAAATTCTTTTTGATTATTAAAAATCTCATCACCAATACCTTCAAAGCTTGTTTCTATTATAAAATAGTCATCTTTTTTAGACAAAAACTCAGAAAGTAATGATATTGTTGTTGTTTTACCAAATTGTCTTGCACGGTTGATAGTAAAATATTCACCGTGTTTAATTAAGTCAGTAAAAATTTTTTTAATTTGAGGACTTGTATCAACCATATAGTGTTTGTTTGCAACACATAGCCCTGTATCATTAAATTTTTTTTTCATTCAATATGTTTTACAAAGTTTGATTTTAGTTTTAAAATTCTTAATGATTTACATTATTTTCTACAAAGATACATAATTTTTTTTAAAAAATCACAAAATTATACCGCCTAAAGTATAACGATGAAATATTTATATATTTGCACAAATATCAAACTATTAATACAATGAGACGGATTGGATTTTTATTTGTGCTTATTCTTATATCAATTAATTGTGTTTTTGCACAAAAGCCAAGGCATGTAATCTGGGAATGCCAAGTAAAAAGCACTAGCGGAAATGAAGCAGAGTTATTATTCAAAGCAAGAATTGAAGATAAGTGGGATTTATACTCGCAATTTACCGGCGGTACTATGCCCATGTTTTTTTCTATTGATGAATCGAAAAATTTTAAGGTAGTCGGCGATTTCGTTGAGTTGACCAAAACAAAGAAGAAATACGAGCCGGTTTTCAAGGATACAACCGTATTTTGGGAACATGAAGCGAATTTTAAGCAAAAAATCAAATTACTAAAAGAAAAAGAAACACGGCTTACAGGACGAATAGAATATCAGATATGCAATGTAGGTGTATGCGTACCTGAGGATTTTGAATTTGAAATAATGTTACCGCCTTTGAGCAAAGACCATGGTTCGACCGGTAATAATACGCTTACAACCAATTCGCCCGATATGGCCGGCAATTCAAATCCGGATTCCATTACAAATGATTCATTACAAGAGATATTAAGCGACGACTCAGTTTTAGCAGGAACGGCATTATCTGATTCGGGCGAGATTCTGGTTGCAGATAATTCCGGAACTCAGCCGATGCAGGCGGATTATGCAGGGGATAACCTTTGGCTGTTTTTCATTATCGCTTTTGGTTCGGGCTTGCTGGCAGTGATTACTCAAGGCGATTTTTTATGGTATTTCAATTATATTTATTTATACTGTTATTGGGATATTGATTGCTATTTTATTAGGACCTGATTTTATAAATTGGCTCAGCACACATTGGATTCCTAATCTTTTATTTTTTCTTCTTTTTGTATTATTTGCAGCATCATTTTTCGGATTATTCGAAATAGTGCTGCCGTCATCGCTGGTAAATAAATCGGACCAGCAGGCAGATAAAGGCGGGCTTATCGGTACATTTTTTATGGCGCTGACCTTGGTGCTTGTTTCATTCTCCTGCACCGCGCCAATTATAGGCGGTTTGCTGGTAGAGGCAGCAAGGGGATCCATACTACGTCCGGTTATTGGTATGTTCGGCTTTTCTCTGGCATTTGCAATACCATTTACTCTGCTGGCTTTTTTCCCTTCGTGGTTAAATAAGCTGCCCAAATCAGGTGGTTGGATGAACTCAGTAAAAGTAGTTTTAGGTTTTGTAATTCTTGCTCTTGGAATGAAATTTCTTATTATCCCTGACCAGATATATCATTGGAATTTACTCGACCGCGAAGTTTATATCGCATTCTGGATAGTAATTTTCACTCTTATGGGACTTTATTTACTTGGCAAATTAAAATTCTCGCATGATAGCGATGTCAAACATATCGGTGTTGCACGGTTAGTTATGGCTATTTTAACTTTTACTTTTGTCGTTTATTTAATCCCCGGCATGTTCGGAGCTCCTTTAAAAGCTATTTCAAGCATTTTACCACCTATCGAAACTCACGATTTTAACATTATGGCGATAAATAAAGAAACTTCAGGATACAATTCACCTGATAAAAAATCAATAACCTTATGTGAAACGCCAAAATTTTCCGAATTTCTTCATATACCTTATAACCTGGAAGGTTTTTTTGATTTTAAGCAGGGAATAAAATGTGCAAAGCGATTAAACAAACCTGTATTTCTCGATTTCACAGGTCATGGATGTGCAAAGTGCAAGGATATGGAGGCAAATGTATGGTCCGATTCGAGAGTGCTTAAAATGCTCAGGGAAAATTATATTATTATTACCTTATATACCGACGACAGAACCACGCTTCCTGAAGAAGAATGGATATTGCCGGATGCTCAAAACGGATTAAAGCGTCCGATAAATGACATGGGCAGAAAAAACACTTTTTTTCAGCAAAACGAATTTGGTTTAATCGGCGCTCCATATTATGCACTGCTTGATTGTAACGGAAATGTTCCTGTAAAACAACGCCTGCTCGTTACACCGCATGGTTATAACCTTAATATTGAAGAATTTATTAAATTTCTTGATAAAGGAATTGAACAATTTAAACGGAGACATTCTTGATTTATACCATATACAGATTATTTTTATTATTTTTGTTTCCTGTAAAATATGAAAATACGGGAATTATAATTCTGATATTATATAAATTTTCTTACAATGAATTTAATAAAATATAACAGACATTGGGAATCTGATTATTTTTATCCTTTTCCCAAAAAACGAAAACATTTTGAGGTATTAGTCGAACATTTAGAGAAAAAACAAATAACCGAACTGGTTGGTTTAAGACGTACCGGTAAAACCACTTTACTTTTTCAGCTTATTAATGAATTGAAAAAGAAAGAGATTGATCCTTTACAAATATGGTACTTTACGTATGATGAAAATAAAATAAACATAGAGGATTTAATATTTGAATTTTCCCGACAGACCAAGGTAAATTATAAAGAAAAAAAAATCTATATTTTTTTAGATGAAATTCAAAAGTTAGATGATTTTCAATCGCAATTGAAAGTATATTTTGATTTATATCCTGAACTAAAATTTTTTATTTCTGGTTCGACCTCTCTGTTTATTAAAAGAAAAACGCAGGAAAGTCTTGCCGGAAGAATTTTCTCTATTTTAATAAAGCCTTTATGCTTTGAGGAATATCTGATTTTTTCGGAAAAAGAAAGTCTTCTGAAAAATCGGGAAATATATACACTTGAAATAGAAAAAGAATATGAAAATTACTGGCAAAATCAGTTCATTGAAACTATTAATATGAGGATTGAATCGGATCGAAGACAATATCTGACATCAATAATAAAAAAAATAATATACGAAGATATTCCGATGGTGTTTTCTGTGGAAAATCCTGAAATTTTGTTTTCAATTATTAAAATAATTGCGCAAAATCCTGGATACTACCTTAATTATGATAATTTAGGCAACGATTTGCAGATATCGAGCAAGACTATTAGCAAATATATCTCAATATTAGAACAATCATTTTTGATTAAAATATTATATAATTACTCAAGAAACCAACTTTCTTCAGAGAAAAAACTTAAAAGGGTATATCTGTCCTCAGTTTCCTTTTGTATTGCTCTTTCGGATAATGTTCAAAAAGGAAGCATGGCAGAAAATGCGATTCTATCTGTGAAAGATTATAATTTTTTTTGGTTAGACGCATATAAGCATGAAGTAGATTTTATTGAAACCGGTAATGAAAAAATTATCCCTATTGAGATTAAGTACAAATCAGAATTGAAAAATAATGAACTTCAGAATCTATTCTTATTCACTAACAAATTTAATATCAATAACGCTGTTGTTATGATGAAAAATCCGACATCTGATTTTATTGAATATAAAGGTCTTCGAATTGAAACTAAAAATATTTTTTTAATTAGATGCTAAATATTTACACCCACAGGCAAAATATTGCCGATTTTAAAGAAAATTTGCATTTTTAATTTATTTTTGCAAGCAATAGGCAATTAATTACATATTAAAAAATGAGCGACACAGGTTATGTATATGTCAACGACATTTTTGCCGGTACGCTTCAGAAAAATAAAAACGGCTATATTTTTACTTACGACGATGCTTATTATAATAGTAGTGAGACTTATCCGGTCAGCCTGACATTACCAAAAACAGATAAAAAATATGTATCCCGTGCTCTTTTTCCGTTCTTTTTCGGGATACTATCGGAAGGAGCCAATAAACAGGTACAATGCAGAATATTGAAAATAGACCCGAAAGATCACTTTAGTTTATTATTAAGAACTGCGCATACCGAAACTATTGGTGCCGTTACGGTTAAGGACAAAAAACTATGAGATGTTACGGTTGCTTTAAAGAAAACACAGACGGATTTCTACATTCCGCCATCACTCCCTTACTGTTGATTAAGCAACCTTTTTTATTTCTTTGCGTCTATCTTATGTTTAAAAAATATTATTAATATTAAAAACATAAAATTATGAAAAAATTGACTGAAAATCTATTTTACGTATTTTCATTTGCCTGTATATTTGGTTATGCAAATGTTTTTGCACAGGGGCAAGGACAAGGACAGGCAAACTTTCAGTTCTGGAGTATAAACGGAAATGGAAACATTACAGGTAATAATTATTTTGGCACTTCTAACAGCTATGATGTTATTATTAAAACAAATAGTTTTGAAAGATTTAGAATAACTTCAAACGGGGATATTATAATAAACCCTTTCACATGAAGCGGTAATGGGTTTGTTTTATTTGACAACACAGGAAAACTGTTTCAATTGCCATTTTCAGGCTCGGCAAATGAAGTATTTTTCGGTGATGGTACTGGAAGTTATTGCATCCCGACTCTGACTGGCAAGTGGTTGGTAATGATATGACAACAATTCCGTCAGGCAATGTCGGAATAGGAGTTTCGCCAACTGCAAAGCTTGATGTTGACGGCTCCATCAAATCGCGTTCGAGCTTATTTGTTCGCGATAACCTTTCGTTTGAGGGAAGTGGAACAAACAAAATCACCACCAACTCACATAACCTTCTATTCG
>JACQWN010000670.1:3245-5218 GCA_016209245.1 Bacteroidia bacterium | reverse complement strand
GCCTGACCATCTGCCATTCCATAGCACCTGTTATGTATTGTTCCTGTAATTGAAGGAATCCCGGCTGTCGCATTAGGTACCATAAAATTTGAAACTATCGAACAATTATTGGCATCGGTAACAGTTAACAAATAAATACCGGCAGCAATATTTGAAATTCCATTTGAAGTATCGGAAGTTGACCAGATATATGAATATGGAACTGTACCGCCGGTAATAATAACAGATATTGAACCGTCGGAAGCGCCGCAATTGGCAAGAACTATTGTTGTATCAGAGATAATTAATTCTGCAGGTTGGATAATTTCAACAGAATCGAAATAGATACATCCTTGTATATCGGTGACTGATGCATAATAAATCCCTGCGGTTAAATTGGTAATGAATTGAGTTGTTGCACCGGTTGACCAATTATAGTTATAAGGATTTGTCCCACCGGAAGCCGAAATATTAGCAGTTCCCTGGTTTTCTCCATAACAGTCATTATCTGTGGAAGATATTGTAGCAATTAGCGTATCAGGTTGATTGACAGTAACAGAAGCTATTTCAGTACAGCCATTATCATCGGTGATTGTGACGGAATATGTTCCTGCCGGTAAATTAAAGGCGGTATCGTTTGTCTGGTTTCCTGTCTGAGCATCCCATAAATAGTTGTAATCACCGCTGATAGTTCCGCCATTAGCTTCAACAATAGCCATTCCATCGTTTTGACCATAGCATGTGACTGAAATTGCTGTATCACTGATACTAATAGCTGTCGGTTCGATAACAGTAACAGAAGTAATAAGCTGACAAGCAAGCGAATCGGTTACCGTGACAGTATAAGTTCCGCCGTCAAGATTACTTGCTGTTTGTGTGGTTTGTGAAGCAGGATCATTCCAGAGATACGTATAAGGTGTTGTGCCACCTACAGGATAAATTGTAGCTGAACCATTATTATTTCCAAAACAGTCGACATTAATAATATCTGTTGTAAAAATCAAAGTAGCAGGTTGATAAATAGTATCACCTGTTATAGAAGAACAGCCGTTAAAATCTAAAACAGTGACAGAATAAACACCTGCAACAAGATTAGAATAAGTAGGGGTTCCATCACCTGTATATCCATTGGGCGACCAATTATAGCTGTATGCGGGTGTTCCACCGTTGGCGGTAACAGTGAGGCTTCCATCATCAAGTCCGTTACAACTCACATTAGCCGAAGATGTAATTGTAGCAGTCAGTACTTGTGGGTCAACTAACGTAACAGAACCGACAGCTGTACATCCGTTTGCATCGGTAACAGTTACGTAGTGAGTTCCTGCGTTTAAGCCGTTTCCTTCATCATTTGTATCTCCATTTAACCAAAGGAATGTATATGAAGGAGTTCCGCCTGAAGGAAAAACGGTGGCTGAACCATTACTGTCGCCATTACATAATGGATTATTAATTTTTATAAATACAGTAGTTATTGGTGCCGGAGAGGTTATAGCCACTGAAGCAACGCCATTACACCCACCTGCATCAGTAACTGTAACATTATAAGTTCCTGCAGAAAGACCTGAAACGGTATTGGTTGTGGATGTTGTATTTGTGGTTGCGCCATTTGACCAAACATAAGTAAACGGAGGGTTGCCGGAAAATACTGTAACTGTTGCTGAACCGTCAGAACCACCATCACAAGTGGCATCAGTCTTGGCAGTAATACCTACCGATGGTGCGCTAGTTTCATTAACGGTAGCTGTAGCAGTAGTTGTACAACCGTTAGCATCGGTAACTGTTACTATATAGGCGCCGCCGGGAAGATTAAAATATGTATTTGTGCTATCTCCTGAATATCCATTGGGTGACCAGTCATAAGAATACAGACCTGTTCCACCTGAGGCGGTCACTGTTGCCGAACCGTCAGCTAATCCGCATGATGCGTTTGTAGTGGATGTGCTCAGAGTAATTGAAGTAGGTTCGCCGATAGTGACCGAACCTGTTGTATTGCA
>JACQWN010000670.1:0-3212 GCA_016209245.1 Bacteroidia bacterium | reverse complement strand
TACATTATACGTACCGGCAGCGACATTGCAAGTAGCGTCTGTACAACCGTTATTCCATGAATATGCATAAGGAAGTGTTCCACCCGATGGCGATGCAGTTACGCTTCCAGTCGCAGTTCCATTACAAATTGCATCCGTTCCTGTAACAGAGACTGTTAAAACCGGCGGGGCAGAAATGTTTGCCGTTGTTGTCGCAGTACATTCATAACTGTCTGTTACGGTAACTGTATAAATTCCTGCCGGAAGATTGATTGCAGGGTTTGTTGTTTGTCCGTCATTCCAAGAATAAACATAAGCAGGCGAACCACCGGTCTGTGTAACCGCAACATTCCCATCACTACCTCCATTACAACTGACATCGGTCTGTGAAGAAATTGATGCGGTCATTGAACAAATATGAATTTTCCCGATACCAAACTGGGAAAAAGCAGTCAACGATTTTCTTAATGCATACATATCACTTGCCATTCGTCCTTCACCTCCGTTAGGGCTTAAGCCGACGCCAATTCCACAAGTACCGCATGTCCAGTCGGCTGCTGTTAAAGAATTGTCGGGTCTTTTAAGAATAGCGAATTCATTATCTGTTAAACCGCAGGTAAAATTCCCTTTATAACATCTTATATCATAATTAGCGCTGGTGGGATTTTGATCCGGTGTAATGTACCACACTCCGTCAGTACAAATAGATGTATAAACATTTCCACTTTCGGTAACTGTCAGGTCGGCATCATTTGAATTTGTAAGCGGGCTGAAACGTGAATTCAGGTAATTTATACCTGTAATTCCGGATGAAACAATTTCAGAAAGATAATAATTACTGCTGTTTCCTATTGGAAATCCATAAGTATTTGTTCCGGAATTAATATATCTTCTTAAATTTCCATTAATAAAACTTGGAGTTGTGGCTCCCTGAGAATATCCGGATACCGCTAAAGGAGAGGAATTTACTACTATTAAATAGTTTGAAGAAGTATTAATTAATCCATCGGTTAAAGTAAGGTTGTTGGAAACCAGAGTATTAATACCTATATCAACACCGGCAGCAGATGAATTATTAACGGTCAGATTATAGAAAGTAGTAGAGAA
This sequence comes from Bacteroidia bacterium, assembly GCA_016209245.1. Classification (GTDB taxonomy): domain Bacteria; phylum Bacteroidota; class Bacteroidia; order Bacteroidales; family BM523; genus JACQWN01. The sequence continues at coordinate 2,126 of JACQWN010000670.1, read as the reverse complement.
TGAACCATCAATAGTTTGCTGGTCAGTGGAATTAAAAACTGTCGTTCCCGTTCCTTTGAGAAAATTTGCCGAGGAGTTGTTTGTCCATGATTCTGTACCTGCATCGCTGTTTTCCCTCATATATATAGTTCCATTATTAATAATTCCGCCACCGGGATTAGCAACTATACCGCCTTTGACTGTAATAGTAGCGGAACCTGTGATTACAATAGAATCACCAACTGTCATTATAGTTTGTGAAAAACTATTTCCGGTTAGCAACCCGCCTAGCAGGGTTGTTGTTAAACATTGAAATAAAAACTTTTTCATATTATTAATTTTAATGTTAAAATTTAAAAATCGTTATCGTTTTCATTAAACTTATTTTACCTCAGAAAAAAGTCCATCGGTAATATATTTTTTCATCAGCGACTGATAAGAAATATTCACTGCATGGGCTTTTTCTTTTAGTCTGATCAAAATATATCGTGGTATACGCAGTGAAACAGCGCTGAATGACGGTTTAAGATCAGGAAAGGAAATATTCTGGAAATCTTCCGCTTTAAGATGCTCAGATAAATCAAATTTAGCCCAATATTCTCTTTCCTCGTCCTCGTTTGTAAAGTTTGGAACAGATAGCTTGTTATTTGCCATAATATAAATGATTTTCTTTTTTATTAAGATCTCTTGCTGATATTACTCTAATTTTTTTATTTCGTATAGTGAAAACGATAAATAATACTCTTTTCTCAAAAGTACATCCAAGTAAAATATACCTGTTTTCATCGCTTGAGTGAAAAATATCTTTATAAATTTTTTTATTCGCTTCAAAAAATGCTTCTTCACATTCATGATTAGTCACATTATGATTAATAAGATTCTTTATATGAAGCAGGTAATTTCAATCCTTTTTTTGAAATAATAATATTTGCAATATCAATACATGCCTGTATCGCTCTTTGTAAATTTAAAACAAAAACATCCTGAACAATAAAATCGTTTAATTTATCTGTTTTAAAATTTGTAACTGTTTTTATTGTGTTTAAACAATTTTTAATTATCGAAATATTAGAAAATATTGCATCTTTTTCAAGCATAGAGCCGACCATTTAATAAATTGGTTTCAATTATTTTTCTGTTCATCTTAAAATCAATATACTCACCGATTTTTCGAGCTTTAAATAAATTAAAAAATGAATTGTCGTTATTAATTATAAGATCACCATTTGCTAATGTTTGCATAGTGATAATTATATCACTATTGTTAAGAACAATAATGTCAATATCTCTTGTAAATTCAGTATTAATTTCGTATCTGAATTTATTATGCTGTTCAGAAGACATTGAATGTTTGGGGTCATTGAAAAAAATTGCCAAATCAATATCGCTTTCGTCATTAAAATTTTCTTTTAAAACCGAACCATAAATAATTGCAAATTTCACTTTATCCTGCAAAAGTGACTTTAATTTTGATATAATATGCTCTTTACTTTCTATCATTGTTAAATAATTTTTCTATTTCGTTTAAAGGATTATTTATTTTTAAAGAATTCATGCTACTTACTTAATAAGCTGAGTAAAGTTACTATATTTTTTCAATCAATGCCAGATTAATATGTACTAATTCGTGTATTGATACAATTATTTATCGGTTTTGTATAAAAAATTCAGGGACAATTTTTTGATATGGAATATGCAATTTACTGCAATATACCATTAATTGCTCCAGCGTTGCTTTTTCTTTTTTTGTTTCAATCAAGATAATAATTTTTTTATCCAAACCTGTTATTTTCGCTTTTTCAATTATTGATATTTCGTCTATTTTATAAGCAGCTTTATTAGTTTCAAATATTTTTTTCAGTTCATTAAGTTGCAAACTTTGTATTTGTTCGTCAATATCTATTAAATTTTGATTTTCAATTTCAGTTTCTGGAATGATTTCTCCGTTGTTTTGAAACAAGAATTTGTTTTTTTTATTCAATTCTTTTAATTCTTTTAGAGATAATTACTGAATATAATCATCTTGTTCGTCTGTATTGTTGAATTTTAATTTAGTTTTCATCGTTATCACTATAAGCGGTAATTACAATAATATTTTTATGCTCATCCACCCTGAATACGACATTCAGAATATCTGCAATTTTTCT
>JACQWN010000253.1 GCA_016209245.1 Bacteroidia bacterium | reverse complement strand
ACAAAAAGGCATGAATTTGCCGCTACAAATATCTCCCTGCCGGTATTAAGCAAATCCCAGCATTGGTCATTAATGCCCTCCACCGGTAATATATCATGGAATATATCTGCAGTGAATCTGGCATTAAAAGGAGCGTCGACCAGTTCAGGCGAAACAGGAGCGAAAAACCTGTAAACGCCTTGCTGGGTAGCAAAATAAATCATATTGCCTGCCCGGACAATATCCTCGACGCCACCGCTAAAAAATTCTCCTTCTTTGGCGACCGCGACAGGAGAGTTATGTTCAACCACGGCTATACCATTGTTCAAAGCGAGCCAGAGCAGGTCAACCCGGACAGGATAAACAAATTTGACACTTTCATTCATTAGTCCGTCGTGCCTGTCAAATCTTTTTCGCAGCACGCCGCAGCAGTCATATATGAACAGCCCATTACGAATGGTATTTACTGCAAGCTCATTTGTACCTGTAAGGCATCCGCCATAGACCTGTGCCTCGATAAGCGAATTTTCGTCCTGCACGGTAAAGCTCCGCGTATTTAATAACACGGGCGCCATGTTGGCAGAGACACGGTGCACCGTGTCTCTGCTCCCTGCCGTGTTATATTCAGCGGCGAAGAATCCATTTTCCCTTGTTACGAGGAAAACCTTATTAGGGGCATATTTAATAACAGCAAATACTGAAAGCTCGCTGAACATTTCAGAACCTGTGAACATAAATATGCCTGTATCGGGCGGCGTAAGCAGCGCTATGCCCTTGCCGGGGTAGTGTATCCAGATATTGCCATCAATGGCAAAAGACTGGAAAGATTTTTTACGGGGTCTGACAGCGCCGATAAGGGTATCGTTGCATAAATAAACTGCCTGTAAGTCGTTAAAAACAGCCGTCTGCTTTGTTGTGTCATCGCCGTCGTAAATAACATGCGTATTCCAGACAATGCTCAGAGCGATGTTGTTACTAAGTGCGCCGGTAATGCAGTTGTTCGGAACAAGCTGGCCTGAAGAGTCGGGGGCAAAGAATCCGGCTTCGCCCATAGCGCCGAACCAGGGCTTATTTCCTGCATCAATATCAAGCGACCGAAGTTGTCTGCCGAGCTTTGTAGGGAAGCTTTTCCAACTGGTGCCGTCGTATTGCAGCAGTGCGTTGCCATTAGCGACATAAATTACACCCCTGTCGTCTTGGGTAATTGCCCAGTTCTGTGTAAAGCCGTTATAATCTTTTGCTGTGAAATTAGTAATGGGGAATCGGAAAGCGTGGCAGAAAGGCACGGAGGCGATGCTGTCGGGCAGAGCCGCGGGTTGCTGCTGGGCCAAGGCGAGGGTGGCGCAGAAGCTGGTGAGCAGGGATATGCCAAAAATCGGTTTGAACATTGGGGTAAAAATAATAATAAATTAACTTAATATAAAACCGTATATTTATAAAAAATTTTTTTACTCACCCCCAGCCCCTCTCTACGAGTAAAGAGGGGAGTCACATCCGTGTTAGTTTACGATCATGACGCTCAATTGTCCTTGTGGACGAATTGGGGTCGCCTGACTTTCGTTTGTCCGCAGGACAACGAAACGTCATATTCATAACGCTGACAGGTCTTCCAGACTCTGTCAGGTTGAGGAAAATCTAACCTGTCAGCGCTTGTAGCACTTACTTTGCATGCTGTTATGGCAATTTTTTTTGTTTGACGAAAAATCAATGTATTTCTGGTTTTTACGTTATCAAAATAATTAGTAAATTTGCAAAATAATACAAAATGAATTTTCGTTTTTTAATGACAAATTATTATTTTAGCTGAAATTTTGAAACTATGGATAGGAATGATTCTGTGCTTAATAGTACATTGGAAATAATTATCAATAATGTAAAACCTGACAAGATAATTCTATTCGGATCAAGAGCAACCGGCAAGGCTGATGAACACAGCGATTATGACTTATGCATACTAAAGCGGGAAATAAAAAACAAAAGGAAATTAGTTCAGCGCTTGTACCGTCTGTTATATGGAATCAATTCGGCTGTAGATATTATTGCAGAAACCTCCGAAAAATTTGAGGAATTAAAAGATGTAAATTCATTAATATACAGAAACATATATTTAAACGGAATTGTTCTTTATGAAAGATAGAGATATTGCGTATCAATGGTTTAAACGGGCTTTGAGCAACCTTTCGAGGGCAAATGCGGGTAAAGTGAATAAAAATATTCTTTATGAAGATTTATGTTTCGATTGCCAGCAGGCTGCAGAAAAATCATTAAAAGCTCTTATGGCTTACCTTGGTTTGGATATAATACGAACACATTCATTAGGTTCTCTTCTTGAAGAATTAGAGAAAAATGACATAACCGTTCCCGACCATATCAAAGATTCCGTTATACTTAACGACTATGCTGTTCAAACACGCTACCCTGGAGAATACGATCCTGTGACAAAGCGTGAATTTGTTAAAGCTCTTCAACTTGCTGTAAAAGTTTATAAATGGGCAAAGTCAGAAATTAACGGTTGAAACAAATTTTATCATATAAGGTATTAAAAGAACAGATAACATTTAATTTTAACGAAACCGGCTATTTCGATTATTGGAATTCTGCCCAGCGAAAAGGATATAGCGGGGTGCTGCTGCTTACACGCATAAAACCCGATAATGTTGAATATGGAATTGGCATAGATAAGTTTGATATCGAAGGCCGGCTCATCAGGGCTGATTTTGGCGCTCTGACACTAATCTGCGTTTATGTCCCTTCAGGCACTATGGGCGATATCCGGCAGGATTTTAAAATGGAATTTCTTGACATTTTTCAAGATTTTATAAACCAATTAAAAAAATCGAGGCCAAATATTATAATTTCCGGCGATATTAATATATGTCATAAACCTATTGATATCAACCACCCAGAAAGCCATACCGATGTGTCGGGCTTTTTGCCTGAAGAATGCGAATGGGTGACTAAATTCCTTGAAAGCGGTTTTATTGATACTTTTCGTGCATTTAATAAGGAACCCGGGCAATATTCATGGTGGAGCTACCGTGCAGGTGCAAGGCAAAAAAACCTCGGATGGAGAATTGATTACCACTTCATAAGTGAAACATTGAAGCCAAAACTTAGAAACGCTGCAATATTAAAGGATGTTTATCATTCCGACCATTGTCCGGTGATGGTTGAAATTGATTTTTAATCTACAGTTTTTAACCTGATTTATGAATAATTCAGGTTAAATTTCCAAATAATTAGTTTATTTTTGGTGTCGAAAACTCCAAAACAGAAGCAAAAATGGAATTAATAAGAAGATATTTTACTATAAATTATTTGTACTTTTACAAAGTAATGCTTTTTTGCGGATGAAAAAATTAAGAAATTACGATTTGGTTTTTAAAAATGAGTATATTTGCAAATTGTATTTCAAATTATCATGATAATTTGAAACAACGTTTTAAATTATACTTATGTACAAAAGGATGTTTTCTTTTTCTGATTTGGGTAAAGAGAGTAGTTTTTTCTGGGGTCCGAGGCAGACGGGGAAAAGCACGTTGCTAAAGGATATCTTCCCCAGATCCATAAAATATGACCTTCTGAATTCCGACCAATTTCACCGGCTGATAGCAAACCCTTCTGTTTTCAGGGAAGAAGCGCTGGCAATAAAAAAGAACAGCGGGCCGATAATTGTTGATGAAGTACAGAGAATACCCATTTTGCTTAATGAGGTTCAATGGTTAATGGTTAATCACAATAAACAGTTTATACTTTGCGGTTCAAGTCCAAGAAAAATTATAAGAACCGGAGCAAACTTACTTGGGGGGCGCGCATTGCGTTTTGAACTTTTTCCTCTTGTTTATCCCGAAATACCTGATTTTGATTTATTCAGAGCCCTCTCTCACGGCATGCTGCCAAGACACTATATGGCATCAAAGCCGGCAGGAATGCACCGTTCCTATATTGGCGATTATCTGAAAGAAGAAATTGCCCAGGAAGCTATTTCACGCAATTTGCACGCCTTCAGCGGTTTTCTTGAGGCAGCCGCTTTCAGCAACGGAGAGATTGTAAATTATTCCAACATTGCCCGCGATTGCGGTGTAAGCAATTATACAGTAAAAGAATATTTTCAAATACTTACCGATACACTCGTGGGGAAGTTTATTACTTCGTATCAAAAAAGGCCGAAAAGGCGTGTTATCGTGGCGCCTAAATTTTACTTCTTCGATTTATGCATTGTCAATTCATTGCTCAACCGTAAAAATATTCAATTTCCGAGTGAGGTCTTCGGCAAGGCATTTGAACAATTTATATTCCAGGAATTGGTTGCCCACCGCCATTATTCAGATATTCATTACAACATTTCCTACTGGCGCACCGCCTCACAAATAGAAGTTGATTTCATACTTGGCGATAACAAAGTTGCCATTGAAGTAAAAGGAACAAATCAGGTGAAGAGCCATCATCTGAATGGGTTAAAGGCATTCATGGAAGAATATAAAGTCAAACAGGCAATAGTTGTTTCGCTTGATGCGCGTCCACGATTGTCGGGAAAAATAAATATTCTTCCCTGGCAGATTTTTCTTAAAAAACTTTGGGGAGGTGAATTGGTATGAATCCTTATCATCCCGGCTCCAACCGTTTCGTTCGTCCCTTCATCAATCAGAATTAAGCTGCCTGTAATACGGTTACGGCGGTATGAGTCATAAAATATCGGCTTTGTCGTCCTTATTTTAATTCTCGCGATATCATTCATTCTGATATTCTTATCTTCAGTATCTTGTGTAAGTGTATTAATAGCAATTTTATGCTCAATTTCCTGCACAATACATTTTACCTCATTTGTAGTATGTTTTACAATGTACTTACCTCTTAATTGCATGGGTTTTTCATTGAACCAGCAAATCATCTGCTCGACATCCTGGCTGATTTGCGGAATATTGTCCTTTTTTACGAACATATCGCCGCGGCTGATATCAATATCATCATGCAAAGTTATGGTTACCGATTGCGGAGGAAATGCCGCTTTCATGCTTTCGGATGCAAAATCAATGGTTTTAATCTGTGATGGTAAGCCAGATGGTAAAATCAGCACTTCATCGCAACGAGAAAAAATACCACTTGCGACTCTGCCTGCATAACCGCGATAGTCATGAAATTTATCAGACTGTGGCCGTATAATATATTGAACCGGAAAGCGCGGGTCAACCAGGTTATTGTCACCCGAAATATGTATATTTTCAAGCAGGTAAAGCAATGTAGGCCCCTGATACCATTTCATATTTTTAGAACGATTAACTATATTATCGCCATGCTTTGCGGAAACAGGAACAAATCTTATATCCTGAACATCGAATTTTGGAGCGAACACGGTAAATCGGCTTTTAATATTTTCAAAAACATTCTCGCTAAAGCCGACAAGGTCCATTTTATTGATACAAATAATAATATGGGGAATTCTAAGCAGCGATGCAATATAAGTATGCCTCAATGTTTGCTCGATAACGCCGTGACGGGCATCAATTAAAATTACGGCAAGATTTGCTGTTGAAGCGCCTGTAACCATATTCCTTGTATATTGAATATGTCCGGGCGTATCGGCGATAATAAATTTTCTTTTAGGTGTGGCAAAATAACGGTATGCAACATCAATAGTTATTCCCTGTTCGCGTTCAGCCCTTAAGCCATCGGTCAAAAGAGCAAGGTTAATTTCTTCCTCACCTTTTTTTATACTGACCCTTTCCAATGCCTCGAGCTGATCCTGAAAAATAGCTTTGCTGTCATATAATAATCTGCCTATTAATGTGCTTTTTCCGTCATCAACGCTGCCTGCTGTTGTAAAACGCAGCAATTCCATGTTCAGATAGCCCGCTTCGATATCTTCGTACATATTGTGTTAATTATATTATACTTTGCTTGGTGTAAATTAGTACATTTTGAAAAAGTCATTTATTGTCATTAATAGTCATACAATAGTCATACAATAGTCATACAATAGTCATACAATAGTTCTACAACCGAATGACAATCGTATGACAGCGAAGCGAATGACAACTGTATGACAGCGAAGCATAATGACTGTAAATGAAAAATAAAATGTATAAATTTATCCCGTGCATAGTATAATATTAATTGTTGTCCCTTCATTATGTTTTGAATCAATATTGATTGAACCGTTTAAGAATGAAACACGCGAAAAAATATTTTTCCAGCCGATACCCGAGCTTTTTTCAATTTTACTAATATCAAAACCTTTTCCGTTATCGTTTATTATAAGCGTTACAGCATTGTTATTTTTTAAAATTTCAATATTCACTTTTTCAGCTTCAGCATGTTTGATAATATTATTCATTATTTCCTGGATAATTCTGTATAGTGCAATTTCTGTAGATTCATCTAACCGTTGTGTAAAACATTGTGCATTAAATTCCACAACCAGCTTTTTCGATTTATTTATTTTGGAAACCAATTCTTTTACAGCGGGTATCAGTCCTAATTTTATCAGAGCGCCCGGCATGATATTATGAGAAATATTACGCACTTCCTGACAAGACTCATTAACAAGGACTATAGCGTTTTGAAAAACGGCTTTATCATTTTGCTCTTTAAATACAATTACATCCTCCAGCTCGGACATATTCAATTTAGCAGTTGAAAGTATTTGCCCTAAGCTGTCGTGCAAATCTTCAGCTATTCGTTTCCGCTCTTTTTCTTCCGCTTCAATAATTTCTTTAAATCTTAATTTATGCTGCTCCGATAAGGCATTTGCCATTTTAACCTTTTGCTCATGCTTATGACGGCTATATATTAATAAAAATAATAATATCAGCAGGCATAAAGCGCCTGACAACAATATCAGCTGAATTCTTTTTATTTCTTTTTCATGCCTGATTATAATGTCCTGTTTTTTGGTTTTTTCATTAAGCAGTTCAATTTCTTTTCGCTTTTTCTCATTTTGATATTTTGCTTCCATTTCTTTTATTTGCTTATTGTTTTTTTCGTTAAAAATACTGTCATCTATTTGTTTATAAAGCTTATGGAATTCGTATGCCTTTTTATAATTCCTAAGACTGTCATAAGCGGTTGCCAGTGTCCCGTAAGCATCCTTTTCTATTGGTAATGCGCCTATTTTTTTTGCATAATTCAGGCTTTTTTCAGCGAATTGAACCGCTTCATTATAATTATACAGTTGAATATTAAGAACGGCAATATTTCCCAATACTTGTGATATTCCATTATTATCTCCAAATTCTTCAGCAATCTTTAATGCCTTTTCAAAGTACTCCAATGCCTTTTGATAATCCTGCCTTGCTTTCTTATTATCCTTTTGCAACCATGACAAAGAGCCGAAATAATAATGAATATTTCCAATATTATTATAGCATAACGACATACAATTTATATCTTTTAATTCTTCATAGAGCTTTAATGATTTTTGATAATATTCTAATGCAACTTTAAAATTATTTTGGTAATGATAAACATTTCCAATATTACCATAGCTTGAAGCCATTCCTTTCTTTCCCGCCATAGCTTCAGATTTAACGAGTGATTGCGAGAGGCCTTCAAATATCTTTAATGCTTTTAAAAAATATTCGACAGCATCGGAGTAATTGTAATGATTCCAATGAACAAGACCGATATTACTGTAACAAGTTGCAATTCCTTTCTTACCGGATATGGCTTTGGCAGTATCAGGCGATTGAGCGAGCTCTTCAAATATTTTTAACGCCTTTTGAAAATAACCGGCTGCAATAGTATAATTGCCTTGCTTATGATAAACTCCACCGATATTATTGTAACAATCGGCAATTCCATCTTTACCGGCCGACGCCTCTGCAAAATCGAACGACCTGCAAAGCTCTTCACAAATTTTTAACGACTTAAAATAATTTTTTAGCGCCAATTCATAATTACCCTGATTCCAGTATATAATTCCGATTTTATTGTAACACATCAATATTCCCTTCTTATAGCCGATTTTCCGCGATAATTCCAACGCTTTTTGGGCATAATCAAACGCCTTATCGGGTGAAGAAAATAAAGTATAAAAACATATATCAATTAATGTATTTACTTTAGACGTGTCATCTTTTGATTTTTGTAAAATATTCTTTAAGCTGTCTAATGGGTTATTTTGAGGAAGACAAATTGCAGAGATTAAATTTAAAAAAATAATCAGAAAAAATTTTTTAATAAAAGAAGATTTTAACATTCGGATTTACTTTTCAGATATCATTTTATTTATAAAATTATGTAACTATTCAGCCGATTTAAAATGTTAAAAAAACAAAGACTTGCCACAGATTACACAGATTAAAATTAATTAATTTTTATAAATTTTCACAAAAAACTACCTTGGGTAGTTTAAAATCTGTGAAATCAGTGGCTATTACGGCGAACATAGTGGCTGAGTAGTTACAAAATTATTATTCATAATTTCCATATTTTTATACTTGAATGTGTCTTTTAATCTGAACTCATGCAATTTTGTTCCGTTTGAATAAAAGAGTTTCAATTTAATATATTCATTTTCAAATACATGATAATTTTGGCTATTAACATGGAGCTTGGCCTCAAAGATTGTCGCCAACTCTTCCTGAAATAAAGGTGTACGGTTGGGAATAGAAAAAATACCATAAATACCCTCGTGTCGTGTAAAGTAATTCTGCATCGCGGCAAAAGAGCTATCGTGCAGCTCTATAGGAACTGCAAGCTCGATTTTATAATATAATTCAATTGCACTGCTGATATTCCGCACTAGGAATCTTGGATAAAAATTGATATGTTCAAATTTACCGTTCGATAATACGGGAACTCCATTTGTATTAATAATGCCAAAAAATTCAATTTCTGTGATGTTTGATTTTCCATAAAGCATTCTGATTTCATGTTCGTCCATTACCGCTTCTTTATAATTATATCTCCTGTAATATTTTTTATCGAATGCCATGTGCGGAGCGTCTTTGCTTTCTGGTATCCGGAAAATCAATACAGACTTTAAAGGATTGTTTTCTATATTAATAACATCTATTTTTAATCCTTTTATTTTTCTGCTTATTCTCGATTGCACCTGAAATAGTAAATTACCGGCAGAAATATTGCTACTATTAATAAAAGAAAAGCAATGCGCCATGCGTCTTTTTGTTTCAATGCCATAAATCAGGATTCCGCCGGTCATATTGGCAAAAGCAGATAATATAACCGATAGTTTGTTCAGGACCTTTGGAGTCAGTTCAGCTAATTCTTTTGACGGTTTGAATGCCAGATTTATTGATTCTTCGGCATGTGTGTCGAGGAATTGCTGAATTTCGTTAATGGTTAATATTGAATTATACAAATCAATCATAAATCGGAAATCGTTTTTTCACCACAGAGACACGGAGAACACAAGGTTACACGAAGTAATTATCTCTGCCTTCGACAGACGTAGTCAGCTTCGGCAGACGAAGTCTGTGTTTTTCCATGTCCTCTTATAGCCGGTTGATATAATTATGCAAAAATAATTTTTTCTGAATGAGTTTGTATTTTTTTTCCAAACTTTTATGTTGCGGTAGTGAGACCGCAGGTTAGTTCCGACGTATTCAGGAGACTATGCCGAGCAAGTGATTCCTCGCTATCGCTCGGAATGACAGCGATTTGCAGCGAAGAGTTTGCGAGGGGTTGGGAGGCTTTGCCTCCCAACCCCTCGCAAACTCTCATCCTTTGGTATGCCTTGTCATTCCGAACGCAGTGAGGAATCTCATAAGTATTATCGCCGCAGCTCAAAATTTTTCCCGAGATACACTTTCCTTACAAGCTCATCCTTGGAAAGCTCCTCGGAAGTGCCAGCTTTTAAAATGCTTCCCTCGAATAACAAGTAAGCTCTGTTTGTAATAGATAGAGTTTCATGAACATTATGATCGGTAATGAGAATACCTATGTTCTTCGTTTTTAACTTGAGGACTATTTCCTGTAAGTCTTCAACGGCTATCGGGTCAATGCCGGCAAAAGGCTCATCAAGCAGGATAAAACGGGGTTTAATGGCCAAAGCTCTTGCAATTTCAGTTCTGCGCCGTTCTCCGCCAGAAAGCTGAATTCCTTTATTTTTTTTTACTTTATGCAATCCGAATTCTGTCAGCAATTCTTCGAGGCGTTTATGTCGCTCTTGTTTGGGCATATCCGACATTTCGAGCACCGCTTTGATATTGTCTTCCACACTAAGTTTCCTGAAAACCGAAGGCTCCTGGGCAAGATACCCGATTCCTTTCTGCGCACGCTTATATACGGGATAATTAGTAATATCAATATTATCCAAAAATATCTTTCCTGAAAGAGGCTGTATCAGCCCGACTATCATGTAAAACGATGTTGTCTTTCCTGCTCCATTCGGCCCTAAAAGCCCAACTATTTCACCTTGCCCGACTTCAAGCGAAACTTTATTAACTACCGTACGCGTACGGTATCTTTTTACCAATTCTTCGGTTCGCAGTTTCATTTTATCCATAATAGCGGCAGAGCCGCTAAATATTTGTAAATTAATATATAATATAACGGACAATACTTGTAGTGAGCTTGCGATGCAATGAGCAGTTCGACAGGCTCACTGTAACACCTGTCGAATTGTCGAACTAAAGGTGCATAGCACCGCAACATTAATTCATGCAAATATAAACTTTAATCTATTAATTTAACGGTGCTCTGCACCTGCAAATCTTAACGGTGCTCTGCACCTGCAAACCTTAACGGTGCTTTGCACCTACAAACCTTAACGGTGCTCTGCACCTGCAAACCTTAACGGTGCTCTGCATCTGCAAATCTTAACGGTGCTCTGCACCTGCAAATCTTAGCGGTGCTCTGCACCTATAGTAATATCATAGCTTGAAATCGAATCTTGCTCTTATACCGAAGAGCATAATATTAAAATCATTATTAACGTTTTTGCTTTGCCGGTAAGCTTCGCTTAAATAGCTCAACCGCCACAGCATATCAATTCTTAGAATCTGAAAAATGTTTTCTACACCGATGCCTGCTTCTATGTAAGGATAGGTCAAGCCAGATAATGTAACTGGAAATTGCGAATAATCACGGTTTTCGTCCGAAAGTGTGCCGACTACACCATGAACCAACGCTACCTCGCGAAGCCTTAACCGCCTGAAAAGAGGAATTTTATTGAAAAAGAAACCATCAAAATAATGCGTAAAATTAAATTCGATATAGGCATCGCTAACGAACTCATAATAATTCATGGTATTGAATGCAAAATCATCATACCAATAGGTTTCGTTACCCATATGCATTTCAAGCAAAGGATACGGTAATTTTCCGAAAATTTTTCCAACTCCCATATTAGCATCCATATAACCAATGGGGTTTATATTAAAATCATACTGAAAATATAATCTTATTTTGTGATATGTATAGTCGCTGCCGAAAATATCTTTTAATCCGAATGAATATTTAAGCTTAAGGACAGGGTATATTGTTCCCAATGAAATACGCTCACGTACCGGAATAATAAATTTTTCGTTGTAAGCAAAACGAACAAGTAATGATACTTCAGAGGTCTTCAGGTTATTACGGCAGATTGTATCGGTAATATCTGATTTTTTTTCATAAAGCCGGAAATTATCATATTCATTACCTAAAGGATCAAGAATTCTGTAATTTAAGCTCAGGGTATTTGAAAATCCGCTAAACCATTCATGTTCATAAAACGCGTTATATTCAATAACATGATTTAATTTAAAATTATGCTCTCTCCGGAAAATTGAGCCTAGCAGGTTGTCTTCTTGTAATGCATCAGGGCTTTCGCCAAGCTGTTCCATATCATCTTTATATGAGAGGCCGGCCTGACGAAAAGGGAGCTTTGAAAAATGGTATTTAACGCCGATGGAATATTTGAATTTTTCATCTTTGGTGCCATATGCAATATGCCCGTCAATGAACAAATTGTTACTTAACTTTGAGCTTGTACGTCCGCCGAATTTAATACGGTGTCCTTCAACATCATTAAAGCTGTAAAGCTTAATATACGGACCTATTTCAAATTTTCCGGCTTTCAGATATCCTGTGACAATAGTTGTAATAACATCAACATAAGTTCTGAAAAGAGGAACATCCTGAATTGAGTCAACCATTTTATAAATATTTTTTTCCCGTTCGGAAAGACTGTCATGGCGTGCCTGCCCCCAATATGTCTCATCTTTTTCAAGAGCATCTTTCAAGATTACAACACTTTCCGGAGTGCCACTGGTATAAAATTTATCTTCATAAGGTTGATTCAGAATATAATTATTATAAGAAGTAGTCTTACGGCCAAAAAAACCAACCGTTTTATCTTCGGTAACGTTGAAATCCACTAATAACTGGTCTTTGCTAATCATCCACATTTTTTTGTCAACTTCGATTTCGGCGACAAGGTCCTGGACCCAATTGATATTAGCTTCTTTTGAAAGCCGTAGCTTTGCTTTTTTAATGGCAAAAGTTGTATCATGCACCCAGATATCGCCGTTAAAACAAGGTTCGGTCTTGCTTTTGGGCTTGAAGGAAATCTGATAGCACCATTGATTATCAATAAAAGCGCTGTCTATCAGATAATATTTATAATAAACACGGCCAAAACTGGCAATCGGACTAATAAAGCTCTTATCAATAACGGGAATATAATTGGAATAGATATCAAAATCCATGAACATTTTGCCGCTGAACTGAGTTACACTTTCATTCTGAATGCCTGAAATTCTGTTTGCTTTAATGATTTCTTTTTCAGCAAGGGGAAGCTTCCTGTAATAATAGTCTGAAACGGTTTCAACGAAAAAAACAGGCAGGTATGACTTTCCGCTTACAGCTGAAGTATCCATATAATCGAAGATAAACTGGAATTGGTTAAATACTTTTCTTTTCTGCAGCTTTTCACCAATATTATTTGCATCCATCTCTATTTTGTTATAAACTTCACATTGGTACGCCTCAAGATTTTTCTTATCATTTATATCTTTATGAGCAGTAATTTCACGCAGAATACGGAAAGCAGGATTCTCACCCGGAACAACGGTGACTTCGCTTAACATAATTTGCTGCGGTTGTAATTGTATGTCTATTGTTTGAAAAGCATTTTTTTTGATTTTTACTTTTTGCGTATAATAGCCGATATATGAAAATACAAGTGTGTCGGTCGGTGTACGGGTTTCAAGAAAATAATCCCCGTTAAAATCGGTAATTGTTCCTATGATTGTTCCGAGCGAAGATGTCAGATAAGTAATGTTGACAAAAGGAAGAGGTTCATTCGTCTGCGCATCAGTAATTTTTCCCCTGACTTTTGTTACTTGTGCAGAAGCAATTATAGCATTAATCAGGAGAATAAATAATATTATAAATCGTTTATAAGACATTTATATTACTCTGAAAATTTGTAACTATTTAGGTATAAACGTTATTATTCCACCGAAGTACGAAAAAAATACGAATTTACGAATTACGAAAAAGTTCGTGGCAGGCAAATTCGTAATTCGTAAGTTCGTAATAAATTCGTACTTCGTTGGGATAATATACATATGAAATAACATTGATCTAAATAGTTACGAAATTTTTTTATCTTTGCCCAACAAAAGTACAAAATAACTATGGAATTATTGTTAGAAATGCAAAATTGTATCCCTACCCTCATGATGACATTCCGTTCAATCAACTCATTCATTTTTCTCCTCTTTCTTTAATTGCTTAACCAGCTTATCAAAGTCGGAAACATAGTTTTGGTCTTGAATTACACGGTATTTATCGAATTCGGTTTCGGCTTTAAATTTTGCTTCAAGCGCAGTAATTTTTCCTGGGTTTTGGAGGATAGGATAATTAGATAATTCTAAAAAACGAATTAAAAAATTGTTCCAATCATTCATGGTCATAATAATTTGTCTGATAGCCCTGTTTTCAGCGAGATCTAAATAAGCAGATACAATACGGTTAAGTTCTTTAATGTGATGTTCATCGAGGTAGTTTTTTGCAATACTTACATCAGATTTTAGTATTTTACCGTCAGGTGAGTTTTTCCAATTAGTTAATCCCATGTATAATTTTGTAGCATCGACGGAATCATAGATTATTTCGGCTGCCGTTTTACCTATAATAGCCCAATGCAATTTGTTTTGTACAGACGCAAAGAATTCTCTTGTTATTGGAGCATCTTTATCATAATCGCATGACAATGCGTAAATATCGGTGATTTTTTGATAAAAACGGCGTTCGCTCGCCCTTATCTCCCTAATACGTTCCAGCAATTCATCGAAGTAATCCTTGCCGAAGTTTTTGCCCTGTTTTAGCCGGATGTCGTCCATTACAAAGCCCTTTAAAATATATTCCCGTAGAGTCTGTGTAGCCCAAATTCTGAAACGGGTCGCCTGATAGGAATTAACCCTGTACCCCACGGCAATAATTGCATCAAGATGATAAAAATCTATTTCACGGGTTATCTCGCGTTTTCCTTCTTTTTGAATTATCCGGAATTTCCGGATAGTTGCTTCATGCAATAACTCCTCAGTTTGAAAAATATTTTGAAGATGTTCGTTTATAGTGCGAACATCAACGTTAAACAGTGTGGCCATTCGTTTTTGATTCAACCAGAAGCTTTCTTCCTCAAATATTACCTCTACTTTGACAAAACCATCCGGCAGACTGTATAATATTAAATTTGACTCATGCATGCTAATTTTTTTCATTTCTGCAAATATTAATGCGTTAATTCTCAAAATGTAAAAATTACCGCAAATTTAAGCATTTATTTGATAAATTATCCTGATTTTACTCCACAACATACACAAACCCTCCCCAATAATACGGATGCTCATATTCTGGCATCTCCCTGAGCTTTTTCTGCGTGGCTTTTAATGATTTCCCTTTTTCATACAGTGAAGCCGGTTTACATAGAAAATACCAAAATAATTCTTAATTAAAAAAACTGATTTTATGATTACTTTTTTCCGTCTTGTGGTATTAATCGCAGAAAGACTACCTACCCCTTATATTAATCGCCAGAAAAAGCGCTACGGAATTTTTCATTCCGTATCGCTTTCGGGATAGCGTTTTTTAATTATGTCGGCAGTGATAACATTGCCGAATGCTTTATATCCGAGGGGAGTCCTTTCCATAACAAAGCGTGTTTTCCCGGCACATCTAACATAAATCTGTTCATAAGCCATGCCTTTCATGTAGCATCTGATTACCTGGAGTATCTGTCCAAAGGTTGATTCGGGTTCGGCGTTATAAACAAGCACTGACATTTTTGAATTTTTTAATGTTACAGCTTACTATTTTACAAGAAACATGCCATAGGGTAAATTGTTGTTTTAACATCCTTTTAATGAAAAGACGCATCAGGCATAGAAAAAGACGCCTGTGCTATTATTAATTACGTGAAATCACTGATGAATATTGTGTGATATACTAACTTTATAGACAGACACTAATTAGTGTCTGTCTGTAATGTCGAAATTTGCCACTAATTGCACGAATTAAAACTAATTTTTTAGTGTAAATTCGTGTAATTCGTGGCTATGTAATTCTTTGTTTGCTGACTTTACAGACAGACACTAATTAGTTTCAATTAATTTATCGAGCTGTACGATTGTAAATCCTTTACTTAAAACGTATCTGATAAATTTCTCAAGAATAACCGGGCTATCACTATTTGTATCATGAAATAATATAATACTGCCGGGCTTTAGTTTTTTTATTACACGATTAACTATTCGCCCGGGCTTTTTCCAGTGGTGTGTATCAAGAGAACGGACATTCCAGCCCACCGCCCGGTATTTCCCAATTTCAACCGCTTTACGTACAGAAGGATTTGTAACGCCATAAGGAGGGCGAAAAAATTTAGTGCGTTGATTTGTTATTTTGAAAATTAAATCTTCGGTTTGTTTTATCTCACGCAAAATTCTTTTTGCAGAATAAAAATCAATGAAAACAGAATGAGACCATGTGTGGTTGCCAATGAGATGGCCTTGGTTTACAATTCTTTTAATAATATCTTCATTGCCTGTAATTTTTTTTCCTATACAAAAAAAACCGGCTTTTATATTGTTTTTATTTAGAACATCAAGTACAGCCGGAGTTATATTATTTTGTGGGCCATCGTCAAATGTAATTGCGATTTCATTATTATGAAAATTTCCTGAACAAATAATGTCCATATAAAATCCCGATCGTACATGAAAAGAGCCATAGAACAGTAAAATAAGATAGATAGTGGCAGGAATCAGGAAATAAAACAGATGAAAATGATGGAAAAAAAATACAACAACCAGGATTAATAAGGCAGCAACCAGGAAAATATTTGTAGTTCTGAATTTCAGCATTTCGAGAGCAGGATAAGGGAATGGTTGGTATTTTTATAATGATTATAAATAAGAACATTTTCAATAATCGGAGATGGTGGTTGCCTCGATACATCTGCTTCGCAGACACTCGGCAACCACTGATTCCCGATTATCGAGTGATTGCACAGCAATCGTTTTCCGCGGTTATCGAGTGATTGCGCAGCAATTGTATCGAGATAACCGTTTTTTAGCGGACCGCCATATAAAATAGTTGAATGCGGAATATGTTGTTTTTTTAGAATATTAGCGGCGAGCCAAAGAGCAAATGCAACGGCGGTATGATATTCTCCGCAAAGATGCTTATAGGCCGCCTGACATGTATTGCTGAAAATTTCATTTTGCAAATGCCGGTAAACGAAATCATACCGGTTATCGCCGTTAAGGCCGAAAATAACAAGCATGACTTTTTTAATATCAAGTTGATTTTTTTTGAGAAAATTAATTATAACTTTAGAAATATCTTCAGAAGCACCGGGTTTATAACGACAATCAATATCTCTGATTATTGCATAGTTTTTTTCATGGGGTTGCGAAGATAGAAGAAAATAAGCAGACCCTTCGCCTGCCAAAGAACCGGGTGTACCGGAGCTTAATAGCTCATTACTCGCACAAGGTTCATTGTAAGAAGTCCCAAGTCCCAAACCTGTGGTGAGTCTGGTCGAACCATTCAAAGAATCGAGTCCCAAGGATTTATTTTGGGTTTTTGGTTCTTGGTTCTTTAGACTTGGAGTTTGGGTCTTGGATTTCAAGCAGCCCAGCCGTTTTAAAATATCAAATGAAACAGGAGTTATTTCATCAATTCCGCCCACAAGAATATTTTCTGCGGTTTTATCATTCAGGTGCATGATTCCGTCGAGCAAGGCGCTTTCAAAAGAATTTCCGCGATGTGCATAAGTTATGTTATAATTCCGGCATTTCAGAAGCAAAGCGATTTGTGCACTAACCGTGTTATGTGTTGATTGAATGAATGGTGCGGGATTTAGCATTTTTTCACCATTTTCGACCAAATCGTCCATAAACTTTATAGTATCCTGCAGGCAGCCAAGTCCTGTGCCGGTAATAATCGCTCCAGGCATTTCAATCGCGGCATCGGCAAGGCACATTTTTGCTGAAGCGACACCCATTTTAATAATCCGGCTCATCCGGCGGAGCAATGCAGGATTAATAATTTCTTTGTAATCAGGTTCGATGCAAGTGAAATGTTCGCCGGTAAAAGAATTAATTTCTTCAAGAAACTCTTTACTGAAAGTTTTTTGGGGCGAGATGCAGCCCGTACCTCTAATGATTATTTTCATATTTCAATAATAGTATATACTGTTATTTATTTACTTCTATTTAACCTTCTTGCCGAAAGCTTTTTCCAAATGCTGTCTGCAAGTTTTATTTCTTTATTTGTAAAGCCATATCCCTTTTTGAGAATTCGCTCGTTGGAAATTTTTAAAATTTCGTCAATGCTTTTTTTCTCTCTCATCATCTTGTCAATGGTTGAAAGCAAATCAGCGTTTTCGGTTTGATATGGTATTAGTATCTTTTCAACTTCGCTTGGCATTAATTCTAAAACGCCACCGCCGTAACTGCGACCAACAATTTCAGAAAATGCCAAAGACATGGAATTATAAAAACTGGCAATGAAAGCATTTTTATCGGTGCCTTTTTTCATAAACACACGGTGCATTGTGTCAGTTGTGTATGCATTTGCTTCATTTAGGATTAAACGAGGATACAAATTGTTTCTTCGGATAAATAAAGCATCTGATAACTTAATTGAAGGAATTACAAACCATTCATCGCGAATGCCTGTTTTATAACCCTTATTAATGCCCATTGATTCACCCAACTTGATATATGAGTTTGCTCCTATATGTCCGTCAATGTTTACTTTTGATTGGAAGACTAATAAATGGGCTTTAGCTTTAGTTTGTCTGTTAAATATCCAATCTTCTTTTGTAAAAATCACACTATTTACCTGAACACTTCTACCAACTATTGGTTTGGCATATTCTTCCAGGTCGTATGCTTTTACCACGGGTAATGGAACTGTAAAGTAATCGTTTGAGCCTGTTGTAATTCCAACTTCGACATCAGCAAAATCACTAATTTTTGGTATGCTTCTTTTTTTAGATATTTTTTCAAGAAAGTCTATTTCTTCTTGTTCCAAAAAGTAATAAGTCCACTTGTTTGATTTGAAGTCAATTTGCTTGGTTGGGCTATTTATTCTGCTTACATCCAATTTTTCGAGGTCTGATGACTCTTTTAATTCTAAATGTTCAATCAAGTGGAAATTACTTCCGTTTTTTTCACAAAGCAATAAAACAACTTCCTGCTGAATGTCAGGAAATACTAATTTTTCACAAGAAATAATGTTGATTTTGTTATAGAAATGGGCTAAAAATTCTCTTAACTGTTGAGCATACGATACCTGCAATAATTCGGCAGGAATTACAAACCCAATCTTTCCCTTTTCTTTAAGAAGTAAACTTGAACCAACGACAAAAGAAACCCAAGCATTAGTCAATTTGGAATATTTTAGTTTTGCCCGTCTGAAAATTTTAGCTGCTTCTTTCTGTTGTTCTTCATCAAAATACTGGTAACGTATATATGGCGGATTTCCAACAATTAAATCAAACCTGTTAGTAGTTTCATTGCAATACAAATGAAAGTCGGTATTAATTACAGATTTTTTATTGAGTTTGATTTTATCTGCTTTTTCCGCTTCTATTTCATCAAATTCAATGGCAGTAACAAATTTGAATTTGTGTTTATTTTCATTTAGCTGTTCAAGGAATATACCAGATCCGCAACTTGGTTCTAAAATGTCATAGCCAGAACTTCCGTTTATGCCCCATTTTAGAATGAATGAAGCAATCGGTTCAGGTGTGTAAAAGCCACCTCTTAATTTCTTGGCTGTTGTGTTCTCAATTAGCTTCATACAATTCTTTGATTAACGGGATTAATGAATTGTTTTTGATGTCCCAGCCAAGCAATTCAAAAAACAGATCTAAAAAATCGCTGCGAAGCAAAGTTTCATTATACTTGTTCGTATGGTAATAAACCCTGTCAGCCTGATATTTTTCTACAAGTTGCTTGATAGTCATTTGTTCTTGTTTGCTTTATTGTCAAAATTAGTGGTTTTCAATTTAAATCTACATATTTCTTAAAAAACTTATTAACATTTCATTGTCATTTCACTAGTTTGACGGTTTCGTTATAAAAATTCACGAATAATGCAGGATTAAAACCATTTCTTCAACCGGAAGAACACAATAGCTCCGACCGAAATAATTAAAGACATTAAAATAACGGCACCGAATCCGAAAGCGCTGTCCTCCATAAAATTTTTCAGGTTCATACCATAGATGCTTGCTATTAAAGTGGGAATCATAAGTATAAGAGTAACAGATGTAAGACGTTTCATAATAACGCTAAGGTTGTTCGATATTACCGATGCAAAAGCATCCATCATACCGCTGAGAATATTGCTGTAAATATTCGACATCTCTATTGCTTGCTTGTTTTCAATCATAACATCCTCGAAAAGGTCTTCATGCTCTTCATCGTGTATTGCAAACCTGGAGGTTTTTAATTTATCCAGCAATAATTCATTCGATTTAAGTGAAGTAATAAAATAAACCAGGCATTTTTCCATTTTAAGCAAACGGTGAAGTTCCTGATTTTTTGTAGCTTTTGCCAGGTCGGATTCAATCTGGTTTGTATGTTGATTAATCTGCTTTAAAAACCTTAGATATGTTCGTGCCGACTTTAAAAACAGGCGAAGAATGAATGTTGTTCTGTCATTAATATTGATGGGCTTATTTTTTTGAACTGTGATAATTTCCTTGGTAATTTCATTCTCGGCGACGCAGATTGTAATCAGATATTCATTTGAAATTAATGTTCCAAATGGAACGGTATAATAAGGAAGTCCGTTATTTTCGCTGTGAACAGGGATACGGATAATCAGCAACAGCCACTCGTCTTCGATTTCCATTCTTGAGCGTTCGTCAACATCAAGAATATCGTCAATAAAATCTTTTGGTATCTTAAAACGACCTGTTAATGACTCGATTTCAGCAACTGTCGGATTGGTTACATTTACCCAGCAGCCCAGCTCGTACTGAGGTATTTCAAACAATCCATTCTGATTTTTCCAGTAGGTAATCATAGGCACCTCCTGCTTGTTTTTCCTTAGGAGGCGCTATGTATAAAAGCCACTCTTAAGGAAGGATTACTATTTTTTTAGCTTTCTTCTTAGTATAGTCGAAAAATAACCGACATAAAGGAACTTCGTCCATATATTTATTTTGACTTTTTGATTAACGGTGCAAACATAATAAATAAAAAACACAAATTGCATCTTTAAAAACAATTTTTTGCATTTTTCAAATGCCAATTTTTCTTTTATTAATTGTTCAACGATATCCAATTGCAGCATATCCTACCCAGTGCCTGATATTCGCTTTGGCTGTGGTTCCAAGTCCAATATCTTTAAGATTTATAGTTTTATGATCAATGCTTGTAGCATAATCAATAAATACTCCGCTTATTTCTTGGGTTAACAACGATTGCTTTAAATAATATATAGCTAAAAGCCCGAATGGGATTGAATAGCGCCCGCACCATGTCCATTTATATTTTCTGAAATCGTCAGTTTCGACAGTATAATCACAAAATTTCTGAATTTTGGCAGGTGTTACTTCGCCCGATAAACAATTGTTTATTATTTCAAATTCATGCTCTGTCGCCTTTTTATAGCCAGAGCTGTCGGCTCCGTACCAGGCAAAATTATTGCCTCCCCAATCTTCATCGCCGTAATGAACGCAATCGTTGCTTATTACAACGGCATAATCTTTCCCCCACTGCAAATGTTTCTCCTTAGCCGCCTTTATCAAGGCATAGCTAAAAATCGCAGCAATTGAATCCATGGCACTATACGGCATATTTGTAACAAGCACAGGCACAATTTCGATATTACGGTTAAAATATTGGAGAAACGGAATAAATGCTTCAAGCGAATGTTCTTCGGACTGTACAGCATTATTAACAATATAAACTTCTTCAGGAAGGTGTTTCAAAATGTCATTCCGCAGGGACGACACTTTCACATTTCCGTAAGGTCCATGCCAGAATTCAAAGCTATCGAAGAGCAGCTTATTTTCGAGCTTATATTTCCATGCCTTATGAGAGACACCTA
>JACQWN010000252.1 GCA_016209245.1 Bacteroidia bacterium | reverse complement strand
CCAAATTGGACGTCTCTACATTCCGGTCTACATTCTGCCCTCTCCCTGCCTCTTTCATGTTGCTGTCATTTCGAACGAAGTGAGGAATCTCAAGATATACCAAGACCAGTAAGATGATAAAAATAATATTATGAGAAACAAAACAAAAATAATATTTTTATTTCTCATTTTGCAATCAGCAAATTCTTTTGCCCAGGACATTCATTTTTCGCAGTATCTGAATGCTCCGCTGTTATTAAATCCATCGCTTACGGGCAATTCAGATTATATTATCCGTTCGGGGCTGAACTATCGCAACCAGTGGTCGAGCTTTACAGTGCCTTTTATCACACAATCGGCTTATGCCGACGGAATGCTGCAGCCGAAAAAGCTTAAGAACGACTGGCTCGGCGTAGGCGGAGTGTTTTACAATGACCAGGCCGGCGACGGAAACCTTAAAACCACAAAGGGAATATTATTCGGTTCATACACAAAAAGCTTCAACAGGGTAAAAACGTTCTATGGCGGAGTCGGTCTTGGTATAGGATTCGCCAACAGAAGCCTTAATTATTCCCGTCTATATTTTGAAAGCCAATGGATTGGCTACCGTTTCGATACGTATAAAGAAACCGGGGAGCATATTTCGGATGAGTCGTTTTTCTATTTCGATATGAATGCAGGATGCTTTATGAAATACATACAGCCGAAGAGATTTGAATTTCATATCGGCGCCAGCTTCAACCATCTGAACCAGCCCTATAATAAATTTTACTCTTACAGGCAGCGCATGGGTATGAAAACTGTTGTACATTGCGGTATGACAATAATCATAAATGAACAGATATATCTTAAGCCCGATGTCATGTTTACTTATCTGAAAAAAACCGATGAGCTGGTTGCCGGAGCGCTATTCAGCTATAAGCTCGATGAGTCGTTTTTATATTTGGGTTGCTGGACAAGGACGGGGCGAGATATTATCCATGTTGCAGGCTTCTATTATGCAGGTTTCCGTTTACTTGCCAGCTATGATATAAATGTTTCAGACCTAACGGTTGCTTCCCGCCAACGGGGAGGATTCGAAATATCCCTCACCAAATGCTTCTTTCTTGCCGATAATATGATGGGGACAAAATTTAAGGCAAAAGGAGGGGTGCCGAAGTTTTCGGCTTATTAAGCCGTAACGGTGCATCCGCCATGCAGCGAACAAGGCACCGACGCAAAAACGTATAGTTTTAATTGTATTTTTTACCTTTGAGCTTTATTTTTTCATAGTATGGTCAGATATTTCAAAATAATAATTTCAGCGCTAATCTTTATTTCAGTAATGGATATTATTGCTCAACAAAATAATATCAACAAATTGATTCACAAACTTAATTCGGAAAACCCGGATACTTTTAATATAGAACTATATTTGCTAATCGGCGATAAATATGAATATAATATTCCCGATTCCGCTTTATTCTTTTACAACAAAGCGCTTTTATTATCACAAAAAATCAAAAACAGGGAAACGGAAGCCCGCATATTAAATTACATTGGGATTGTTTATCATAATAAGACCGCTTATGATAAAGCCCTTGAATTCTACCGGAAATCACTTAATATTTATGAAGCGTTGTCTCAATCATCAGACAATTCAAAAGCTGCAATTGGCAAAGATGGGATGTCGGATTGTTTTAATAATATCGGACTTGTCTATAGGGGTCGCGGTCTTTATGATAAATCAATAGAATACTTTCAAAAATCGTTGAAAATCAGGAAAGAATTGAGGAATATAAAGAGTCTGTATGAGTGTTATAATAATATTGGGCTTGTCCTTATGGAAAAAGGTAACTACGATAAAGCCATTGAGCTTTACCAGAAATCATTGAAAATATGTGAAGAAATAGATGATAAAATTGGTATGTCTGCCTCTAATAACAATATCGGCAATATACATCTTCTTCAACGCAATTATCAAAAATCTATTGAATATTATTGGAAATCATATTTAGTGGACGAAGAAGCCGGTAATAAAAAAGGCATGGCTAATTTTTATGTTAATATTGGAATAGTCTATTTTTATCAAAGTAAGTTAGACAAATCAATTGAATCGTTTCAGAAATCATACATGTTAAGAGAAGAAATCGGAGATAAAAGAGGCATGTCGGAAAGTTGCAATAACATAGGGATTATCTTGAAAAACCAGGGCAAATACAAGGAGGCGGCTGATTATTACCGGAAATCAGCAAAAATTTGTAATGAAATCGGCGACAAGCCCGGAATTGCCAAAATCACATCAAACATAGCCGGATTATATATGATGTTAGCTGATTCGATGAAGTATGAAGCAGATAAATCCATGTTTTATTATACGGCGGTTAGATATGCAGACACTTCGTTGATAATCGCCCGTGAGATAGGCGTACTACATGAAGAAAACGATTCATATCAGATATTGATGTTCGCTTGGAAATCGCTTGGAAATATGACAAAAGCTTTTTACTATGCTGAAAAATATATTTTGACAAAAGACAGTCTTTTTAATGAAGAGAAAACAAAAGCCATTACAGAAATGGAAATACGGTACGAGACTGAAAAAAAAGAACAGCAGATAAAATTACTCAACAATGAAAATGAATTGAAAGCTTCTCAACTGGCAATGAAAGAGGCGGAGACAAAAAAACAAAAAGTCATTATTTTTTCAGTTATTATGGGTTTAATGATATCTTTTATTTTTACTGTTGTAATATTCAACCGGTTCCGTCTTATACGCCGACAACGAAATGTAATAAGAAAACAAAAGGCAGAGGTTGATGAAAAAAATATTATAATTGAGCAGAAGAATAAAGACATTACCGACAGTATCAGGTATGCAAAAAAAATACAGGAGGCAATTCTTATTTCAACCGAATATTGTGAACGACATCTTCCGCAACATTTTATTTTTTTAAACCAAAGGATATTGTCAGTGGCGATTTTTACTGGATATATGCTCTCCCTGTTAGTCAGAGTGCGACTCAAAGCAGTGCCGCTAATCATGTTAGTGACGGGGTGACCGGTAGTCACGGGGTTGTTTGTGGCACAATGCCTGCAAGACACCCCTTCACTATAATTGCCGTCGCTGATTGTACAGGACACGGTGTTCCCGGCGCATTTATGAGCATGATTGGCACCAGTCTGTTAAATGAGATAGTGATTGAGAAAGGTATTACTGCTCCAAATCTTATTTTGAATGAATTAAGAAGCCGGATAATAAAAGCGCTCAGTCAGACCGGAGCTACCGGCGAAGCCAGGGACGGAATGGACGCCGCACTATGTGTTTGGTATAAAGATACTAATAAGTTAGAATATGCAGGGGCATATAATCCACTCTACATAGTTACTGGTCACCGGTCACTGGTCACTGGTAAAAACAACCAGAAACCAGAAACCAGTATCCAGGAACTTATTGAGGTCAAGGCAGATAAACAACCTGTCGGCTTCCATGACGATAAAAATAAACCATTTACACAACATGAAATTCAACTCCAAAATGGTGATACTATTTATCTTTTCTCTGACGGTTATGCCGACCAGTTTGGCGGTAAAAAAGGCAAAAAATTCTCTTACAAACAATTCAGGGAGTTACTCCTTTCTGTTCAGGATAAATCCATGAAGGAACAAAAGGAAACGTTCAGTGTAACTATAGATAAATGGATGAATTACGAAAATATTAATGCCGGAGGAATAAAAGAGGTAAAAAAATATGAACAAATTGATGACAAATTGATGATATTACAGTGTTAGGAATAAAAATTTTATAAAACATAACACTATTGTCCGATTAATTTCCGTCCTGCAAAAGGCAGAAACATGAAAGATGCAGAGAAGTTGAAAAAAGAAAGGCAATAGCATAGGCATGCGGGACATTCTTTTTCTGCCGTTTAACAGATCCGATTTTTTTGTTTTTGAAAAAGTATTAGTAATATTGCCTTTGCATTTTAAATTCCCCTGACTTGTTTACCCGATAAATCCGAAACTGAAAAATATGATGATATTATGAAAAAGCGTTTGGTTTCACGGCGAGAAATAGGCATAGAAATCTTTGAACTGGAAAATAAAAATGCACTTATAGTTGCAAGATTATTGGACCCTGTTCACTTAATTAGTTTAGACCTCGAGGTAAATCCTAATACACGGGTAATAGTTGATGCAAGATGTGAAATACCAAATACCCCTACAAAATTTGTCCGAATGTATATGCTAAGGCAAAAGACTTGATTGGAGTGGTGATACAAAAGGGCGTAATGAAAGAAATTGCCAAAAGGGTAGGAGGCGGTGAAGGGTGTATTCATCTGAGAGAGCTTACTTCAGATGCTGCAAATTTTTGTGCTACGGCACTCATTGGTTATAAAGAAGGCTTCGGTCTGATAAATCCTGATTTTAATAAATTATCAGAAGACGAAAGATTTGATTTAACAAAAGAATTGTTAAAAGGAACATGCTATCCTTATAGCAGGTAAATAGTAACAAAAAACATAATCAACTATGGCAAAGTTACCAGAAGATTTTACACAGGCTGTAAATGAATTATCTAAAGAAAAATTATTGAAAATTCTGTTCAGGTTCGCAAAAAAAAATAAGGAAGTGTATGATTATATCAATGTAGAATATGTTTCCGATAAAGAAGCGGAAGAAAATTTGTATGAAGATACATTGCAGGATGTTATGATGGAACTGAATTTTTATGAAGGAACGGCACTCATTGGTTATAAAGAAGGCTTCGGTCTGATAAATCCTGATTTTAATAAATTATCAGAAGACGAAAGATTTGATTTAACAAAGGAATTGTTAAAAGGGTCGTGCTATCCTTATTGCAGGTAATTAAGGTAAAAGATCCAAGCTCAAAGGTAAAAGGAAAAATAATTACTTCTTTTTACCTTTGAACTTTTACCTTTAAGTTTTTACCTTTGAGCTTTTACCTTTGAGCTTTTACCTTAATGTAGGAGGATAACAAAATGTTAGAAAAATTATTTAATCCCAAGTCCGTAGCAATAATCGGCGCTTCCGCCAAAGAACTTTCCATTGGAAATGTCATTACCAAAAATTTGCTGCATTACAAGTTTCCGGGCCCCATTTATCCCATCAATCCAAAAACTGATGAGATTAGAGGTCTTAAAGCTTACCCGACAATCTTCGACGTTGCGGGAGATATTGACCTTGCCCATATCGTGATACCTCCTCCCTTTGTACCTGAAGCAATAGAAGACTGCGGTAAAAGAGGCATCAAAGCCGTTATTATTAATACGGCAGGATTCAAGGAAATGGGCGATGAAGGGGAAGCCCTTGAGAAGCAAATTGTGCAAAACGCAAAAAAGTACGGGGTCAGGGTTTTCGGACCTAACTGCCAGGGTATAATTAATACGGATCCTGAAATAAAAGCGTATTGCGATTTTACCTTCACTTATCCCAAGCCCGGCCATATCTCAATAGTAGCACAAAGCGGAGGTGTGGGCGCAATCATCATGCAGAACTTTTTCGACCTTGACGTAGGAATGCGGTTTTATGCATCCAACGGGAACGCCTGTGATATCTCAATCCCTGAAATTATGGAATATTACGGTAATGATGAAAAGACCCGTGTAATCGTCCTTTATGTCGAAACACTTCCGAACCCGGAGGAATTTATGGAAGTCGCTGCAAAAGTCGCTACAAAAAAACCTATTCTTGCCATGAGTGCAGGAACCACCGAAGAAGGGGCAAAAGCGGCAACTTCGCATACCGGTGGACTGGCAGGCGGAATAGTCACCGATTTGATTTTTAAAAAAACAGGAATACTGGCTTTTAAATCCGCAGAAGAAATGTGCCAGGCGGCTGTCTCTTTTGCCACACAACCTGTCCCAAAAGGAAACAGAGTCGGTATGATTACTAACACCGGCGGTCCAGCTATTATTGCAACCGATGAGCTGGTAAAAGGCGGACTGAAGATGCCTCCTTTATCCGGAAAAGCTATTGATACATTAAAGCAAACTATGTTGCCGGCAGCTTCAATAAATAATCCGATAGACGTCGTCGCTACTGCCGGCCCTTCACATTTCCGAAGCGCTGTTGACGTACTAATGGATGAAGACCAGGTTGACAGCATATATATTGTTTTCGTTACAGCTCCTTTTTCCGATTGCGAAGGCATTGCAAAAGAACTGGCAATTGTCGGCAGACAAAGCAAAAAACCTATAGTTTGTAATTATATAACGGATAAAACACAGTGGACCGGAACTACCCGTGCTCTGCAGGAAGGGGGTATCCCGTTTTATGATTTCCCTGAAACAGCAGCCAAAGCCCTGGTAGCGCTGACCAGGTATCATGATCTTCAGACCGGAAATACCGGCACTATAAAAACTTTTAAAGATGTAAATACTGACACGGTTAAAGAAATTATTCGTAAAGCAAAAGAAAGTTCAAAAGAAATTCTTCCTGCGGCATCGGTTTATGAAATCTTGTCTGCTTATAATATTCCTGTCGCTCAATGGCGTATTGCCGCAGATGCCGGCGATGCCGTAAATGCTGCTGAAGAATTAGGTTACCCGGTAGTTATCAAAGCTGATGCGGAATCTGTCGTGCATAAAAGCGATGTCGGCGGAGTAGCAGTAAACTTAAAGGACAGAAATGCCGTAAAGTCCACTGCTGAAGAAATAACAAAAAAAATAAAGGCAGATGACCTGAAATTCTTTGTACAGAAGTTTATGCCCGGAGGAAAAGAGCTTATTATCGGCGCCAAAGCTGAAAAAGGACTCGGACACCTCGCGATGTTCGGAATTGGAGGTATCTTCGTAGAAGTCTTTAAAGATGTGGTTTTCAATATTGCTCCTGTTACAAATCTTGAAGCATAAGAAATGCCCGAAAAGATAAAAGCAGCTCCCTTGTTGAAGGGTTTCAGAGGCAGCACAGGAATTCATAAAGAAAGTGTAGTAGAAGCTTTGCAAAGGGTTTCACAATTAGTCACCAATTTTCCTGAAATAAAGGAAATGGACCTGAACCCTGTGTTTGCTTATGAAGATAAAGTTTGTGTAGTAGATTCCAGGATTATTATTTAGTAGAGACACTGTGCACAGTGTCTCTATAACAAAAAAACAATAAATGGAACGATTCAGGGACAAATATCGCATACAATCTGCACGATTACTGGGTTGGGATTACGCAAACCCCGGCTACTATTTTGTTACTATTTGCGTAAAAAACCGGGAATGTGATTTTGGTAGGATTGAAAAAGGCAGGATGATATTATCTGCAGCAGGTGAAATTATCAATGCAGAATGGCTGAAAACCCCGGAAATACGAAAAAATGTAATCTTGGATGAATACCAAATTATGCCTAACCATTTGCATGGAATCATTATCATTACCCATCGCATGGATTGTAGAGATACGGGTCACCGTGTCTTGCACAATGACCAAACCAATGCCAATGTAGTAGAGACACGGTGCACCGTGTCTCTACAACCGCAACAACCGCAACAACCGCAACCGCAACAACAACCGCAACCAGACCTGTTGCGTCCCGAACAATACATCCGCATGGGTTTCAGCAGTACATACAGAAACAAATTCGGACCACAACGGAACAACCTGTCATCCATTATAGGTGGGTTTAAATCAGCAACCAAAATAAAAATACGTAAATTTGATTCCTGTTTTGAATGGCAGAATTTGTTTGATGATCGTGTACTAAGGAATTCCGGTGAATTGGACAGTATCAGACAATACATAAAGGATAACCCACAAAATTGGGATGACGATGAACATAATAAATAAATTCCTTATCTTTGTTTGCAATATATATTGCTAAGGATACCAATATATGCCATTAATGCCAATGTCACCATTATCGCCATTAATGCCAATGTCGCCAATGTAGAAACACGGTGCACCGTGTCTCTACATTTTCCTAAAAATGACAAAAGAAATAAAGAAAACAGGTGTAGAAATTAAATTTTAAAAAAATAAAAATGACATAAACTCATTATAATAATTACTTAAAGCGTTTAGCTTTTATTCTTGTTCGCGAAAACTGGTAATTTTCACGTGAATCTGGAATAGTAAGTGATAACGCTCACGCTAGGCGTGGGCTAAACTTATTTGATTCACGGGTATTTCAGTACCACAGAAGCAAATAAGAACTACAGTCACACGCTAATAATTGCACTATGAATAAAACAAATATCATAAAAATAATTGTAAATTATCTTAAAGAATACAAAGTAAAGGAGATAGGAATTTTCGGCTCATTTGCGCGCAATGAAATGACCGACGATAGCGATATTGACATTTTGGTTGAATATAACAGAGGTACTACTTTATTCGATATTGTAAAAATGAAACAGGAACTTTATGAATTAACCGGCAGAAAAGTTGACCTTGTTTCAAAACGCGCAATAAGAAAAAAGATAATGGAAATTATTCAAACCGACTTGCAAACAGTTTATCATGCCTAAAGATGATATTACATATCTGGAGCATATTTTAGAACGCTCCATGAAAATTATCCAGTTCACACAGGGTATGAGCGAAAGTGATTTTCTGAATGATGAAAAAACACAAAGTGCGGTTATCAGAGAGTTGGAAGTAATCGGAGAAGCAAGCAAAAAAATTTCTGATAACTATAAAAACAATCACAACGAAATACCATGGAAATTAATGGCTGGTATGAGAGATGTGCTTATTCACGATTACGAAGGAGTAGATGTTTTCACTATCTGGGACACTATCCAAAACGATGTCCCTGTTTTAATTGACCAAATTCAAAAAATATTATAAATATTAAAGAATTAAAGGAGTTTTCAATTACTCCTAAAAATGACAAAAAAATAAAGAAAACAGGTGTAGAAATTAAATGTTAAAAAAATAAAAATGACATAACCTGATTAATTCATGAATTTTAAAATAAAATAAATGACTAACCCCGTCTTTTAAGGCGGGGGTTAAAAAAAGCAA
>JACQWN010000642.1 GCA_016209245.1 Bacteroidia bacterium | reverse complement strand
TTTTGATTTACTTGAGGGCTTATATAAAATTAACAAGCTTGAGCTTGCAGGAAAAAAATATTCTTCACAGGAAAAAATAGCTGAATTGGACTTGCTTGATATTTTACAATATTATGAAGGAACGGTAAAAGTGCGACCTGCCGGAGAAAGGATAGCATACTATGAAGGGAATAACAGCCGTTTTTATATTTATAAAATTTATAATAAATCCAATAAAGAATGGTTCATTGGAATAAGCGGACCGCAGCCGGTTGATAAATCAAAAATCAATTTTGACAGCAAGGTTACAGATTTGTTTTTTGAAACATATTCTGATGAAAATGTGGAAATGATTATTCAGGCAATACAATCCTCTCAATAAAATTACAAAATTTCAATATGCTCCTTTAATGTTATTTTTTCACAAAAATGACATTTAAGAGAAATTTTCTTTTTATCTACCACCTTGAATTTTGTAGTAACACTTTCGAAATTAGTAATACATTTCGGGTTCATACATTTAGCGATACCGACAATTTCGTCAGGAACTTCGACGATCTTTTTTTCGACTACTTCATAGCCCTTGATGATATTTATTTTGGCAGCAGGAGCGATCAAAGCGATTTTATTGATTTCGTTCTGCTTAAAAAATTTATCGGAAATTTTGATTATTCCTTTGGTGCCTAATTTCTGGCTTTTAAGGTTAATGCCAATTGTAACCTGGGTTTCGATTTTTTCAAGAGTCAATATAGATACTACTTTAAACACCAGTTTTGCAGGAATATGGTCAATAACGGTCCCATCCTTTATCGCACTGACTTTTAATTCTGTAAGTTCTTTCATCGTATTATATGTATTATTTTAAGCCTAAAATTGAAGTTATTATGGCCTGTCGAACATAAACGCCGTTAAGAGCCTGTATAAAATAATATGCTTTTGCGTTTTCATCAACATCGGTATGAATTTCATTAACTCTGGGCAACGGATGAAGAATTCTCATATTGGATTTTGTTTTTTCGAGCATATTATTTTTTAAGATATATGCATTTTTGACTTTTTCATATTCTATAGGGTCTGAAAACCGTTCTTTTTGAACCCGTGTAACATATATAATATCTGCCTCTGAAATAAAACCGGTAAATTCTTCATGTTCGAAATATTTAATTCCGAGATTTTCGAGGTATAATTTATATTCATCAGGCATTTTGAGCAATTCAGGGGAAATAAAGTGAAATGTGGGATTAAAATATGACATTGCCATTAACAATGAATGAACGGTACGGCCATATTTTAAGTCGCCTATCATACAGATATTAAGATTGTTAAGCTTACCCTGGGTTTTTTGAATTGAATACAGGTCAAGAAGACATTGAGTAGGATGTTGGTTTGCGCCGTCACCTGCATTAATTACAGGTACTTTGGCTACCTCGCTTGCATATCGTGCGCTTCCTTCAACAGGGTGACGCATAATAATCAAATCGCAATATTTTGCCACTGTCATTATAGTGTCTTTAAGCGATTCACCCTTTTGAACACTGGAAGTTCCTGAATCGGCAAATCCGATGACTCTGCCTCCAAGCCGGTTAATAGCACTTTCAAAGCTAAGCCTGGTACGTGTGGAGGGTTCAAAAAATAAACAGGCGATTACTTTTCCGTTCAACAGGTTCTGAACCGGAGATTTTTCAAATTCAGCAGCCAGTTCAATGATTCTCAGATAATTTTCCTTTGAATAATCGGTGATGGAGATTAAACTCTTATTTTTCATGGGGTAATCAAATTGTTGTTAATTGGGCTGTAAAAATAATCAAGTTAAAATACTGATTAAGGATTTTATTAATAAGTTATAAACATTTTTGAAATATTTTTCATCAACAGCATGTTGTCTTTTCCGTGCCGCAATCGCAGGTCGGTTCTGTCCCTTTTATCAGTCCGGCTAAAACTCCTGCTGCACAACCAACGCCTGTTTTGACATAAATAGCTTCTTCCGGACAATTATTAGCACATGCTCCGCATTCCATACAGAAATCCTTGTCTTTAATATTGGCTTTTTTATTCGCTATTTCAAACACCCTGTGAGGACAAACGATTGTGCACATACCGCAACCTGTGCATTTTTCAATATTCAGTTTAAGCGTAACAACGTTTTTTAAATAAGTAAATGTTTCCATAATGTAAATTATTCATCCTCTTCATTTAATGCTTCTTCTTCTGTGCTTTCTATTTCTTCGTCAGCATCTCTAACACGAAGGGTGGCTCCTAAATAGATTTGCCTTTTGACTGCCTCGCGGATTTTACGATTTGTATAAAAGAACGTTTTTTTTTCCACTAATTCATCGTGTCCTTTTTTGAGCACAAGCAAGCGTGGAAGAATTTCAGCTAAATATTTATCATTCTTTGGAACCCAAAAATCCGTCCATTCAAAGCTCCACAAAGAATAAATATATTGCGCTTCATTTTCTGACCGGCATACAATTCTAATCTTGTGTCCCTGTAACACCCAACCGAAAAGTTCATGGATAATTTTTATATCATCCTGCCATGTGGGTAAATCCACCTGTTTACGCTGATTTTTAGGAAGCACAAGCACTTTGTCGCGGTGGTATTCTCCGAGAAGTTCCATTTATATTTTTTGTTTTTTTAATTCACTTACTGCATCTTTTCCAGCAAATATAATATCAATTCCTTCTACAAAATTATTATTTTTCTCAACGCTCTTTGCTTTTTCAATTCTTGAACTAACCAAATCCACAACGGCATGATATACTTCCAATTGCTCCTCATCTGTTAAGCCAAGTATTTCGCCCATGATAATTTTATCCAGTTCTCTGCGGTCGGGTTTAACTTTGGATAGGGAAACTTCGGATGGCTTGCGAGCTCCGAGTTCCTTAAAGATGGAAAGACAGTCGGTCTTACATAATTTTTTGTAAGTGGTTTCTAATCTTTCGATTTCTTTTTCTGAAATTTTTTTAAAATCGGGAATGTACAAATCCTCAACAACAGCAACATCAATATCAGCAATTGCTTGCGAACCGGTCAATTGTCTGCAAGTAAATTCAATCATCATTCTTGTATATGTTGAATTTAAAATTGCTCCGGTCAATTGAATATTTTCCTTTTGGCGAGGAGTAATTCCGTAGAGTTTCTTATCTTCAAAAACACTATCATTTAATATTACCGGCATTCTTTCACCAACTTTCGCAGGAAAAATAAGTGGTGCGTAATGCCATCCTTTTCCCAATGAATACCAGGGTTTGCGCGAATTGCAAGTTGGCCGTTTATGAAAATTATTTTCTTCCCCCCACCTGATATACTTCAAAATATTTTTCCCTTTCAATCTCTTTTTTTCTTTATTGCAAATAACGACACGATATTTTAATTTATCTTTATTCAAAACATAGCCATTTACTTCTTTCAGAGTGAAAATAATTGGTTGCAAGAATTCTTTTTCAATCTTCCATCTATTAATTTCAGCTTGGGTGAGATAAAAGAATTCGTTGGCTCCTGTGGTAAATCCTCTACGCACATCGGCAACTTCTTTCAGATAGAAAAATTCGTTGGCGCCTGTTTTAATTCCGAAACGCACATCAGCAACTTCTTTCAGTGGAACGAGTTTGTCTTTCCCTTGTTCGAAAATAAAAAAAAAAATCTTT
>JACQWN010000641.1 GCA_016209245.1 Bacteroidia bacterium | reverse complement strand
GAACGAAGCAATAGCCACAATAGCCAAGGGGGCTGAGTTTCGCTCAGGGAATTTCTTTTTGATATGATTTGTAAGTGTTTTCATATCAATTATATTTTAAATATTATTTTCTTTTTGTATTTTTCTAATTTCGTTATCAGATAATCCGGTGGCTTTGTAAATGCTTTTGATATTAAAATTGTTTTTAAGCATTTGGATTGCAACTTTTTCAATTCCTTTTTCAATTCCTTTTTCAATTCCTTTTTCAATTCCTTCGTTTTCCACTATTTTCAGGTAGGCTTTTTTCTCTGTTTGTATCTTAATCGCATGTAATGTTGCGCCATCTATATTTTCATAGTCAATAAGTTCAACCACCTTTGCTATTCCTTTATTGTTCAGGTTAACTTTAAAGTTTTCCTGTTCAGAAATTGAAGAATAAATTAAATCTAACCAGTCCTGATAATTTTTCGGCGTCTTTTTATTTTTATACTTAGGATTAGCATTTAAAAATTTCAACTGATGTCCCCATATTTTAATTTTTTCACCTGATAAGTTTTCAGGGTCAATATCTAATGTCAATATGCTGTCTTGTATTGGTTCTTTTGTTTTTTTATCTATCTTGTATGGTCGTGTCAGCACTACTATTCCATACACTGTTTGCCCTAACTTATATTTTTTTGACTTACGCTGCTGTTGTGCAATGGTCATTATGAAGTAGTGTAAAAATCTGTCGAAATTGTAATCATAATCAATTCTCTGTATTTCAATAATAAACCGTTTGTCGGTGGTTTCGGCATAAATATCAATTTCAAAATCCACATAGCCTACTTTAGGTTGAAATTTCTTTTCGGTTTCAATTTTATCAACCGTAATTTTAAGACCGAGAATGTCAAAAACGAATTGTTCAAATACCGCTTTATTAGTAAATGCCCGTTTAAAAACTGTTCCATTATCAAGAGGCGCTAACATTTTCTTTATCTGTTTAATTTAATTATTCATTAAAGAAACAGCGAAGCAACAGCCACTAATGCAAAGATGGCTGAGTTATGCTCAGGGAATTTCTTTTTGATATGATTTGTAAATATTTTCATATATCAGGTTTTACGTATTTTTTAATTTTTAAAGAATGCAAAGAGAATAGCTAAAATTGCGCCGATTTGCCCTATCCAAAATATAAACATCCAACGTATGTTCACGGTATGAAGTCTATACATTTCTACACGTAATCCTTGTATTTCTTCAGTAATGCGTTTATCCAGTTTTGTTGTTTCTTCAATAAGTCGTCGTTCAAATTTATCTGAACAAAGAGAAATAGTATCTTGTTTAACTACACCATTCGCCTTATTAATTAATTCTACTAAATTATCGCTGGCTTCTTCTCCGAGTTTTTCCCTCAGAGGTCGTGGTACTAAAATAATTTCCATGTATAATTATTTTTTAGGTTCATTAGTCGTTTGTTGTGTTTGTTTGTAATTAACATCAGTTTTCTGCGGAATATAGTCAGGATTCAAGAGCGATTGAACTTTTTCTTCAATGATAATTGATTCAGTTTCTTCTTTGCTTCCCTCCTTAAGTTCAGTTTCAGCTTTGGGTTGAATAATATCGTTACCATTAACATCAATATTTATTTTTTCCGTTTTTAAAATAACGCTATTTGAATCAACTAATTCTTTTTGATTGTTATTAGTTTGCCCTGCTGCCATATTGGTAAAAGCAAAGCATAATAACACTACTGTTGATGATTTTAAAATCACAATAAAAAATTTTATCTTTTTCATAATACCTTTGTTTATTTGATCCTACGAAGAATATTCTTTTAATGTTTCACTATTTATCCACTTTTTGACCAACGGACTGAAATAATATGTAAATATAATATATTTTTTGACAAAAAGCAAATTTTTGTTAAGAAAAAATTTTTATATTGTTAGATTGTTATACTGCGAATGGGATAAATTTCCGCATTCATTATTCCATCGAAGTACGAATTTGTTACGAAGTTTCGAACTATGAATACAGTTGTTCGTAATTCGTAAGTTCGTATGGTTCGACAAGCTCCCCATAGATTTTTTTCGTACTTCGATGGGGTGAATAGTAATATTAAGTTAAATATGTTCTAAAAATATTCTGTTTACAGCAATATCAATTCCTTGTAATACAATGGATTGAACTTTACCATGCTGTTTAACTGTATTTGCATCCCCAAATCTATTTTGGTTGAGTACAAACACTTCAATTCTGTTCTCTTCCGGAAACACGAGCCAGTATTCTTTGACGCCGAACCTTTCATAGAGGTGTTTTTTTTCGATTGTATCGCGCTGAAAAGTAGATTGTGAAACGACCTCTATTACAAGATCAGGGGCGCCTTCGATGAATTTTTCTTTGATAATATGTTTTCGTTCTTTAGAAATGAACAGGATGTCGGGTTGCACTGTATTTTCATCGTCAAAATAGACATCAGTTGGAGCAACCAATAAAGTTCCTTTTTTATCAGGCCATACAAATAATCCAATTAGCTTTACCAGATTCATAATAATAAGCTGATGATTGGTGTATGGAGCATCCGGCTCGCAAACCAAATTTCCGTTCAGCAACTGGTATCCTGCTCCTTCCGGCGTCTGAAGGTAATCCTCGTAGGTTTGTTTTTTATGTTTGGTTCCGGTTAACATGATTAATTATTTTGGTTGAGTTTCAAATGAAACGGGGTCAATTTTTTGATATTCCAAATTATAAATAAATTCCCTGATACCCTCTAAGCATGCGTTTATTGAAGAGTAATCTATTCTTGCATAATCAGAACTATCAATACCTAATACAGCCTTCACGCTGCTAAAAAAATCTATCAAGTCCTCGTTTCCATATTTTCGTATGGTATATATCATTCCCTTATAGTCATCGGGTAACTCATCTTCCTTTATACCTTTTTGTATAAACATTGCCTTCAGGGCTAAATTCAATGATAACCACCCTTTATCACATCCATCAACTGCATACTCAATTTTACCATTTCCTTTAGACTTTTCAATTTCATCTAAAGCTATTTGGTAATACTTTTTTGCTTCTTCTATATATTTATTGTTATTAGTCATTGCTTTTTTTACTCTTTCGTTGGTCTCTGATTTCTTCAATAAGCATTTTTGTTGCTTCTGCATAAATTTTAATAGCTTCGTCTTTATGGTTTAAGCCATCAAGTTTAGCATCAATTCCATCAACCTTATGGCTCAATCCCTGAAACTCGCTTTTCAATCCCTGAAACTCGCTTTTCAATCCCTGAAATTCAATTCTGATAGCATCTAATTTTGTATTCAAATCAGATTGACCAGATTTAAGATCTTTTAATTCCGGCAATAGTAAGTTCTTGATGTAGCCGGGTACTTTTTCTGCAATTTCTTGTTTCATATATACATTGCTTATAGTTTTTTAAAATTCAACAAATTCTTTTGAATAATGAGTCATATCAAGCCGTTCTTCATCAGGAACGGGACGAATTCCCCATTTCTGCATAGCTAAAGCCCCAAATAATACTTCAATCAATTTTCCATCCTCGTCTCTGCCTATTTCTTCAAGGATGTATGAATCCATCTCAACTGAGTAACCATCAACTTTAGCTTGAAGAAAAAAACCTTTATTCAATAAATGTTCTTTTCCTCCTAAAGCAACTTTTCCTGACTTGGAAATTTGTGTAATATTAAAACCTTCGGATACTGCTTTAATAACATAAGTATTTCTTGAACCAGTATCAAATAAAGTCCAAAA
This sequence comes from Bacteroidia bacterium, assembly GCA_016209245.1. Lineage (GTDB taxonomy): Bacteria > Bacteroidota > Bacteroidia > Bacteroidales > BM523 > JACQWN01. The sequence continues at coordinate 36 of JACQWN010000641.1, read as the reverse complement.
TTGTTTTCCGTTTATTTCTATATTTTTTCTAATTCT
>JACQWN010000251.1 GCA_016209245.1 Bacteroidia bacterium | reverse complement strand
GCATGACTTGCATAGCCAATCAAATGCGTTTTCAGTTATCGAATAATTGACTTTATCAAATGCCCGAAGAAAAAATTTTTTAGTTTCATCATCATTAAAAGGTTCTATTTTGATAATTTCAAATATCCTGTCAATTGGTTGATGATGTTTTATCATCTCTTTTCTGCGCTCAGGAACGCTGCAAAGCATAATTAAAATGGGGACCGGTTGCCTGCTTAAAGCATTTTCATCAATAAGATTTTTAATAAAATAAGCAAATTGCGGATTCTTCGTTATTCCGTTAAGTTCGTCGAAAACTAAGAATATTCCTTTTACTTTATTACCCGAAAATTCTTTAAGAATTTTACGGAAGAATGGCAGGAATCCCCTTGACAAATTAGGAGCATCTTTTTTTAATTCATCAAGTTTTAATGTAATGCCGAAAATGCTTTGCTCCCCTATGTATTTTGCAAGGAATGTCCTTATTTTTTCAGTCCATGAGTGTTCATAGAATTCAGAATTCAAAACCGATTCTATTGTTTTTTCCGATAATTCGTCTATGGTTGTAGCCTCGCCAAGCATGACTTGCATAGCAAATAAATTATAATTTTTTTCAGCTACATGACGCATTACACCGGCCAGTGAACTTTTCCCAATACCGTATTCGCCGGTTAAAAAAATTGACTGGGGTTTCCCAAGTGCAACCTGGTTCAGCGCCCGTTCGATACGGAGAATTTCGTTCTGTCGGCCTGTAAAAAGCTCTAACGGTACCGGCTGCCCCGGGTAAAATGGGCTTTGCCCTTTAGTAATTTCCATAACAATTCAATTATTTCATGATTTACGAATGGCTCTATTACAGAATGAATTGCAAGCCATATTAAACATTCTGTAATCGGACAAAAATAAATAATTCTAACCATATAAAAAAATTTCTGATTATAACGGATAGCTGTGCTATTTAATTCATTAATAGTGAAACCTCTACGAGGTATATTTGTTTTGCTTTTCTTGTTTTGTTACAATAATTTATGCTCTACGAGCAATACAGCGTAGCTGTTACATTATTGTAAAAACATGCAATCGGTTAAAAAAAGAACATTGTAGATGTTCCACTTTTGAGCACAGCAAGACAATACAATCAGAAAAATTTCAGTCCGGAAAATTATAATACAGTGAATTTTATTTGTCATTAGGTATCTGATACATGTCATTCGGAAAAAAAACCTAAACAGTCAGGAATTTTGTAATCCCCGAATTAACAAAGCGGGTTAATATTATTATCCCTAAGCGCTTCGTTCAGTGAAGTTTTCATATCAGTTGAAGCTTTTCTTTTACCAATAATCAGTACACAAGGTACGTTGTACTCTCCGGCGGGGTATTTTTTAGCTACTGAACCGGGAATAACTACAGAACGTGCCGGGATAATACCTGAATATTCTTTTGGCGTATTACCTGTAACATCAATAATTTTTGTTGAGGCAGTGATTACAACATTAGCACCTATAACGGCTTCTTTTTCAATTCTTACACCTTCAACGATAATGCAACGGGAGCCGATAAAGCAATTATCTTCAATAATGACGGGCGATGCCTGAATTGGTTCTAAAACGCCTCCGATGCCTACACCGCCGCTTATATGGACATTTTTTCCAATCTGGGCGCATGAGCCAACTGTCGCCCATGTGTCCACCATTGTGCCGGTATCAACATAAGCTCCGATATTTATGTATGAAGGCATAAGAATCACTCCTTTGGCAATATATGCACCATAACGGACGACAGCCGGCGGAACTACTCTGATGCCCAACTTATCGTATCCTTTTTTAAGAGCGATTTTATCATAAAATTCAAAAGGTCCTATTTCGGTTTTTTCAATATTTTGTATCTGAAAGTACAGTATTACCGCTTTTTTGAGCCATCCATTCACCCGCCAGGCGCTACCTTCGGGTTCTGCAATCCTGATTTCTCCTTTATCAAGCAGAGCAATTACCGCTATAATCGCTTCTTTTACATCTTCGCGCTTGAGCAATGAACGGTCTTCCCAACCCTGTTCGATGAGCTTTTTGTAAGTTAATAATTTGTTGCTCATTTTATTCATATTTTAATACCCATAACTGTAATATCATCAGTTTGTTCGTATTTTGTTTCGTATCCGTGCATCCAGCTTTCTATGGTTTTGTCTAATATTTCTTCTTGTTCTTTCATTGATTTAACCTGTTGAGACATGTCGGGGCATGTCTTTAACAAGAGTTCCTTAAATCGTTTTGACAGGAATTTTTTACCGTTCCGACCGCCGAACTGGTCTTGATAACCGTCGCTGGCAAGATAAATAATGTCGCCTTTATTTAATTTTAATTCGTGCAGTGTAAATTTATCCATCTTTTCGTAATAGGCGACAGGCATTTTATCCGGTTTGATTTCTTTTAATTCAAACGGTTGCGAAGCAACCGTTTGAATTATATATAGAGGATTATTCGCCCCCGACCATTGCATTTCCAATGTCTTCAGGTTTATTGAACATAATGATATATCCATTCCGTCTTTGGGTTCGCCTGACGCTCCGGTTTGCTTAAACGCAATGATAATTTCTTTTCGCAGCTTTCGCAGGATTACATCGGGCTGCGTTATGTATTCATTAATTACTATTTCTTTCAACAGCGTCATACTAATCATGCTCATGAAAGCTCCCGGGACTCCGTGTCCGGTGCAGTCGGCAACGGTTACCACGAAAGAGTCCAATACTTTTACAAACCAGTAAAAATCGCCGCTTACCACGTCTTTGGGCTTAAACACTATGAATGATTCGTTGAAATGTTCATACAGTAATTTCCTGTCAGGCAATGCGGAGCTTTGAAGCCGTTTTGCATAGTTTACACTGTCGGTAAGATCTTTGTGTATTTCTTCGATATGCTCTTTTTGCTTTCGTATTTCTTCTTC
>JACQWN010000250.1 GCA_016209245.1 Bacteroidia bacterium | reverse complement strand
GAACGTCGAAAATTTTTTGTGGTGCAACGACGTTGTAAGTTATTGTTAGCTAAATTAATAGTAAAACTTTTGTTTTCATCTTTCTTAATATTTTAGGGTTAGAAATTTATTTTGTCTTTATCAATTTTATTATTGAAATATTATTTTTTTTTTTTTTTTTTCTCACACAATAGAATCCCGCTCTTTGTTTTTTTAGATTTATTTGTACATCCCATGTGTTATATATGTTTTTAAATATTAATTTACCATCAATGCTTATAATGCACAATTTTTTAATTTTATTATTAAAAGATTTGATGTTAAAAAGTCCATTGCCCATATCATATAAAATAATATTTTTTTTCTTTAATGAATATTTTTTTTCTTCAATATTACTAATATCAATATCGCAGGTTTCATATTCGATTGATTCCTGTGATTGATAAACAAGGATATCGTTCCTGAAAAAACAACTTAAAAAATATTCACAATCTTCACAAAGAGGCCATTCCATTGGAGATTGTCCTGGATGTAAAGTATGTCCCAATGTACCCACTCCTTCAATCCAAACAGGATATTCACAGTATTCCCAATATGGACAAGATAGACTCCTTAAGTAAAATATTCTTCGTTGACCTTCATAAATATTTATAACTCTAATTGAATCAACATAATAATATCCTAATGTATCGTATGGACTTTCAAAACCCACATAATCAAGCAGTAAGATACTATCATTTTCAGTAAGTGAGAAGTCATAAAATACATATTCACCGGAAAAATTTACATCTGCAGGCGGGTGGCAATAAACCTTCTGCTCTATCGAATCTTCTCTTAAATAAGCAAGTTCATTCGCAGCTTCAACCCAGCCAATTAATTTATAAGTCATGGAATCAATGGTTGTATCTCCTTTTGTTGCGAAAGTTTCAGTAGATATTCCCTCAAACTGATAACGAACTTTCCAGACATTCGTATCGCCGAGCATTGGGTGATATTCTTGAGAAAAGGAAAATGCCGGGATAATAAAAGCAATGAATAATGGTACAATAGTTTTCATTTTTGTAATTTTTAGTAATTTATGTAACCTCTTTTAGTTCATAAAATCAATCATAGTGTTTTGTAGTGTTTTGTATGTATTTATAATGATTTTAAGAATTTCTTACTTTTCCTTATGTGTTATAAATCATATTGGCATAACATTTTATTCTACGGATAAAATTAGTAAAAGGTTTCACATAATGCAAGTTTATTTTTATTTTTGTTTAACCCGAATTTAATAAAATCTTCAGGAGCAGAGGCAGTGCATAAGTCCTGCTTCTGTCTGAAGAAAAATAATTGATTTCTTGTTAGAATATCATAAATCACCACCAACAAGGGGTATATAAATGTTGTAACTGATATTCATATATGCAATAATACGAATTAAAATTGAAGGAAGCAAATTTTTTGAACTAAATTAGATGGAGACATTATCTAAATTAGATGGAAACATTATCTAAATTAGATGGAAACATTATCTAAATTAGATGGAGGGATGAACTAAAATAGATGGAGTAATTATACAGAAAGAAAACGAATTTGCAAAATACTTCGACATTTCGGCAGGCTCAATGCAACGCTATGCTCAGTACAAGAAATATCAACTAATATCGCGAAGCAAATATCTATAAATATCTGATATTAATTGATATTAATTGATATTAATTGATATTTGTTGATATTTGTTGATATTTGGATTAAAATTATTTTTGCAAACCTGATTTCTTTGGGTATAACCTAATTATTGTATAAAATGAACACTTCTCTTCACAAACATTGATAAATCTTCCCCTTTCAGCATATTATTAGCCAATAATGCAATATCAATGAGTTGTTTGACAATGTTGTTCTGCTTTCCATATTCATTCAAATAATTTTTCTTTTCCTCGGTATGCTTGTCAATCGCTTTTTCAATATCGGTCAGCTTATCTTTATCGGCTGTTGAAATTTCTTCATCCTTTTTGCCTTCCTGAGCTTTTCTCATGCTATCCCTTTCAACAATAAGAGGGGCTAATTGCTCTCTTATTTCTTTGACTTTTTCACCTGTGTCTTTTTGAACCGCTTCCAGAACCTGCTTAATTAAGCGGTGATTTGAATTTACAATAAGATTAAAGCTTTCGGGAAGATCGCCTCGAAAACCCATCATAGGCTGGCTGCCTAATAACGACATATCCTTCATGCGCCTCATAAATTCCGATTGGGTTATTACCATAGGAAGGTCATCTTCTTTCATCCCTTCGAATATGACTCCGTAATATTTTTCCTTTGGCAGATACCCCAGAAAAATATGCCTTAAATCGCTTTCCTGCTCAGCGGTGAATGACGATTTTGCGACTTCATCCTTTTCAATAAGCTTTTCTACAATATCAGCATCAACCCGTTTAAAAGTAGTTTTATCCATTTTGGGCTCTATATGATTAATAAAATGAATATCGAAATAGCCGTCTAAAAGCACTACATCATAACCCTTTGATTTGGCCTCGGCGATATAGCTGTATTGATAATCTTTATTGGTGGCATACAGAAAAACAACATTTTTATATTTATCAGTCTGATTCTCTTTAATGATTTTGCGGTATTCATCGAAAGTAAAATATTTGATATCGGTATTTTTCAGAAGAAAGAATTTCTCGGCTTTCTCATAAAATTTTTCATCCGTAATCATGCCATATTCAATAAAGAGCTTCAGGTCATCCCATTTTTTTTCAAGCTCGGCACGGTCATTATTAAATATTTCAGTAAGCTTATCTGCTACTTTTTTAGTAATATGACTCGATAGCTTTTTGACATTTGAATCATTCTGCAGAAAGCTTCGGGATACATTAAGCGGAATATCGGGAGAATCAATTACACCGTGCAGCAATGTCAAAAAATCGGGAACAATCCCTTCAACCGAATCTGTAACATAAACCTGGCTGCAAAACAACTGAATTTTATTCTTCTGAACTTCTATGTTACTTCTG
>JACQWN010000633.1 GCA_016209245.1 Bacteroidia bacterium | reverse complement strand
TGGGAAATTACAGATCTTATATTCCGAATTGACCTATAATCCGATACTTCTTCCCTCGTAAGGTAGAAGATATCGGAATTTTTATCAATGATCCGGCTGCTTTCCAGTATTGTTCCGATATGTTTATAAATAATTCTGACAATGTTAAAGCAGTTGGAACGGAGGAGTCTGAATACTTCCCTGTTAGCAGCATATTTTTTAAACCTACGCAATATTATTCTGTGTACATAGTTACCCGAAGGCGGTTTGCAGGTTGTATCGTCGGGTTTCGTTTTCATATTTATATATAATTGTAAACTTTGAATGAAATAGTTAAAGTTGTCAGACGGTTCAGATTCAAGTTTTAGTTCATTCGCATACCTGCCAGCATATTGTTCAAGATACTTGTTTATCCTGTTTTTAATATCCGGGTATTTGTCAGTTTCGAGGTGAAAAACTTTTTTGTTTTTTTGAGCGATAGCTTGTAATATATCCGGAATTTCCCTTAAAGTAGAGGCAAGGCTTTGTAGTTCAAATACCTGGGTTGTGCCTGCCGCATTGAAGCGGTACGATTTCAAATCCATGTCATTTTGAAAATAATATTTTTGCAAAATGCCCCAATATGTCATAGTGAGAAAATCGTTTTCAACCGCAATATACCATTTTTGTAAGAGTTTTTTTTCATAATCCTTTAATAACGTAATACATTTCACGTAGTCAAAGCTACTGGGTGATAACTTCCGGAAATCGAAAAGGATTTCCCGAATTCGATTTTCAAAGTGTTTTAGAGTATATGGAAAACATATCAATTTGAATATCAGAAAAAACGGATAGAATGCTTTAAGAAAAAAGGAAGGTGAAATTCCCCGTTCGATGTCCTCCTTAATATTACTTGCTATCATGGTTTCGAGGTTTTTTTTGTTTCGTTTGTATCCTGGCATAAACGAGATCATTTTGTACCAGTTAGTCATGTTGTAGTACATCTTCCCGTAGAATAGTTCAACCATATTTTCAAATACCCATGGGAATTTCAGGATTTTTCTTTTTGATGCTCCGGATGAGATCAGGAGGTTTTGATATACATTTTTGTATAGCTCTTTAACATAAGATGCGGTCAATGGAAGTACAACGCCTGAATAGCTTTCGCTTATATTGGCGCTATCATAAAATATTTTTTCTTGGTTTGGAAATATTTTTTTTGTTACCGGTCTGGATTGTAAAATGTAAATCTTGTCTTTATAAAAACACCATTCAATATCCTGCGGACTATGGAAATAGCGCTCAATCCTACGGGTAGTCCTGTACAGACGCTTTATTTCCTTTTTCTTTAAAGATGGCAAGGGATTTTTCAATGTGTTAAAATACCCATCTTTGAAAAACATACCTATTTTTTCGTAATCAATCTTGGTTTGGAGCAGACCTCCTTTCCTATTCAGGACATATTCGTCGCATCTGCTCCCGTTCACTACAGTCGTACACAGTCCTAGGTTTGAGTTAATAACTGTCATATTGTTCCCAGCGTCCGTGAAAAGTACGCCTGCTTTTTCGCATGGAATAAATTCCTGAATGATGACAGAACCAGGTCTGCCATTATAAGAGTCTATAACTTTGCTGATTTCATTAATAAGGTCATCCTTTGTTATTCCGATTGCCGAATAATAATGTCCGGCAAAAGATTTCTCCGAATTATCTTCGCAGTCAACCGAGGATCTGACTGCAAAGTATTCCACACCAGGTAAAAGAGAAATAATCTGTGTAAATGTATTAGTATCGCCCGGATATGATAATATGAATCGGGGAACAGCGAAACCCGCCGTTCTGAGCCTGTCGAGATTATATGCCTTACTGCCAATATTCATTATAGGTTAATGCGACTTAACGGTTGCCAGTAAAATATTATCAAATTTAAGCCGATATATGTAATTACAGCGCTCAACAGTAATAATTGTTCTGTGGTTTTCTTTTTGATTCTGTTATGCAATAGTACTGAAAACAAGAGAAGAATAAAAACGGGAATAACGATGAATAAATATACAAACAAGCGGTCTGATACAATATAAAGTAACCACAGGCACATAATATAATTAATCAGACCGATAATAAAGCAGAATGCTAAGGATCCTGAAAAGCCCAGCCTTCCCGAGTATGTATCCATTGCATCGGTTTCATTGCAGGATAGTTTGATCTTCCTTACGACTTCCAAAAGCGCTGAATTACAAAAAACAAACAATAGATGGATGAACATGGCAATATTAATATTGTAACTATCCAGATATGCTACATAAATATAATATTGCATCAGGATCAACTGGAACATATTTACGGTGTTATAGATATAAAATTTTTTTCTAATTATATGCGGAATGAAGAAATCCTTTCCGGCAAAATAGGTCAAAGTCAATACGGAAACAGCGACTGAGATTGTCTTAACGTCACATACGATGGATATAATGATAAATATTATTATGCCTGCAGTATCCGTCAACTTGAGTTCCTTCAGCGAGATGACGCCCCGTTGAACCGGCCGGCCTTTGTGATACAACGAGTCGTGGCTGAAATCACGTTTTTCATCAACGACCCTGATATGAAAAAGGTACAGTAATATCGAAATGAATACTAGGGACATTCGTGTTGCACTTACCTGGTACGACAGGATTGACGCCGAACTGAGTATTACCGATAAAGTTGTAAAGAACAATATCTTTAAAGGAAATCGTTCATCCTGATAAATATAAAACCGTTTGATAAAATTTTCTTTCATGGTAAAAATAGTACCTTCTTTGGTTCCGGCTTGTCAGGTTTAATCGTATCAATATAAAGTTTTTCATAAAAGCATATTTTTTC
>JACQWN010000632.1 GCA_016209245.1 Bacteroidia bacterium | reverse complement strand
TTTCGAATATTTCAAATTTTCTACTGAAGCCAAACTCGCAGTAGGAATAACAAATGTAATGGTTAATGACAATACCGAGTTTTCAACAATTGTTCAAAGGATGAATTCAAAAATCATCAGCGTTTCACTACATTTTGAAGGTGGAAAATGGGAAGATTTTGCAGGTATTGTTGGGAAAATAATGTGGTGGAAGAAGTAAATGATAATAGATTTAATACTTACACCTGAAGAAGCAGCATTTGAAGGGATATATATTGCTAAAGCGGCTCAATTACTCGGAATATCAGAAAAACAGATTTCCTCATACAAAATTATCAGGAAATCGCTTGATGCACGCCAAAAAAAAATATTTTTTAATTTTCAGCTATTTATTTCAACTGTAGATAATCCGGCAAAAATTCAAATACAAAAAATAGAATACAAAAATGTAGAAGCAAAACAGGAGGTAGTCATTGTAGGAGCCGGCCCTGCAGGGCTTTTTGCAGCACTTCGGCTTATTGAACTTGGATACAAGCCAATTATTTATGAACGCGGCAAGGATGTAGGGGCGCGGAAAAAAGATATAGCTATCTTAAATAGTAAAGGTTCAATTAATCCTGATTCCAATTATTGTTTCGGAGAAGGTGGGGCAGGGGCATTTTCTGATGGAAAACTCTATTCACGGTCAGCAAAGAGAGGAAATATTAGCAGAATTCTTCAGATATTACATGAGCATGGAGCTGACAAATCCATTCTGTTTGAGGTGTATCCGCATATCGGTTCGGATAAATTGCCAGGTATTATCAAAAATATAAGAAAAACAATTCTCAACTCGGGCGGACAAATTCTTTTCAGTTCAAAAGTGGTTGATTTTTTGTTAAATGGAAATTCTATTTCCGGTATCGTAATTAACAATAATCAGAATATTGCCGCAAAAGCGGTAATTCTTGCTACCGGTCATTCGGCACGTGATATTTATGAATTATTGTCCCGAAAAAAAATATCGCTTGAATTAAAATTATTCGCTATGGGTGTCAGGGTTGAACATCCGCAGGAAATTATTAACAATATCCAGTATCATGGCGATAAAAGCAAATATCTGCCGCCGGCTTCTTATGCGTTTGTAAAACAAATAAAAAACAGAGGAGTTTATACATTTTGCGTATGTCCGGGTGGCTATATTATTCCTGCTGTAACCGGTCATGATGAGATTGTTCTTAACGGCATGTCGCCATCAAAAAGAAATTCACCGTTTGCCAATGCAGGTGTGGTTGTAGAGCTTCGGCATGAAGATTTGAAAGAATACACGAAATATGGTCCATTGGCAGGCCTTCGGCTTCAACAATTTGCCGAGAATAAAGCATTTATAAATAGCGGTGAATCGTTATCAGCACCGGCACAACGAATGACCGATTTTATCAATGGCAAACTTTCGGCAACTTTGCCAAAGTCTTCTTATCATCAGGGACTTGTTTCATCGCCGCTTCATGAATGGCTTCCTGAGTCTATCAGATTCAGATTACAGCAAGCTTTTCAGATTTTTGATAAAAACAGGAAAGGATTTTTAACAAATGAGGCAGTTGTTGTTGGCATTGAATCAAGAACCTCATCGCCGGTAAGAATTCCGCGAGATAGTGTAAGCTTGCAACATCCGGCACTCCAAGGTTTATTCCCTTGCGGTGAAGGGGCTGGTTATGCGGGAGGAATTATCTCATCAGCAATGGATGGGGAAAAAGCAGCAGAAGCTGTTGTGAAATTTTTATCAAATATATGATTTTATATTTTTGCGTCCAATATAAAAGTCAATAATATAAAACAGGATGGGTATTTAATTTTTATAACCCCAACCCCTTAAAAAGGGGCTATAACTGTGAACTATTTTAAAGAAATTTGTGTTTTAGTGATTTATCTATGGAAAATTTTACGGTCTATAATCCCACAAAAGTGGTTTTCGGAAAAAATGTAATAACCCAACTATCGCGAACTGTTCTAAAATTCGGAAAAAATGTATTGCTGGTTTACGGAATGGGTTCAATCAAAGCTAACGGTATCTATAAAGAAGTAATCGCACAATTACATAAAGCCGGTGTTAAAGTTGTTGAATATTCGGGAATTAAGCCGAATCCCGTAGTTGATGATGTAAAACTGGCTACTGATTTAGGAATTGAAAAAGGAATAGATGTAATTGTTGCCGTAGGAGGGGGGAGTGTAATTGATTCTGCAAAAATCATATCGCTGTGTATTCCGGGCAATCTTGATGGCTGGGATGTGATGAAAGTAAATGTCAAACCTGTTTCTGCAATACCGTTGATTACGGTTCTGACCCTTGCGGCTACCGGAACAGAAATGAATTGCTATGCAGTTCTTCAGAATAATAAAACACGTGAAAAAACCGGCTTTGGAAATGATTTGGCATTTCCGAAATATTCCTTTCTCGATCCAAGATATACATTTACGGTTCCCGCCGAGCAAACCGCTTATGGTGTAGTTGATATGATAGCTCATGCTCTTGAGGGCTTTTTTGGTTATGGTGAGTGTACACTGACCGACCATTTCACCGGCTCAATTATAAAACAAGCGATGCATTATGGCAGGTTAGCTTTAAAGGAACCATGCAATTATAATTACCGTGCAAATTTGATGTGGGCCGCCACCTGTGCGCTTAACGGAATGACAAGCTATGGACGGACATCTGCCGATTGGGGTCCTCATGATATTGGACATATATTATCTTTTTTATATGATACCCCGCATGGTGCAAGCTTATCAATCGCCTATCCGGCATGGCTTAAATTACAGAGAACAAGAATTCCACACAGGATAAAGGATTTAGGTAAGCTATTATTTTCAACAAATTCAATAAATCAAACAATCGGGAAATTTGAAGAATATTTTAGCCAGATAAACTGCCCGGTACGCCTTTCTGAAATAGGTATCGGTTCAGACAAGAAAAATGAGATACTTTCGTTAATGATTAGAAATAAAGTAAATGGCTTTGTTCATAAGCTGAATAAAGCTGATTATGAGAAAATTCTAAATTTAATGAAATAAAAAAGCCCTGAATTTTAAAAATTCAGGGCTTTTTTATTTCATTATCTAAGATCAGCAATCGCTATAACAAAGTTCATAAGTTACTTCACCTTTTTCATTCCACCAAACCCATCGGCCATACCTTTTACCATCTTTATAACGCCCTTCCGATTTCTTTTTGCCGTTATTAAACCAACTTGAATAGGCCTCATCTTTAGTGCCATCTTTATATTTGGTTTCAGCTTTTTTCTGACCGTTGGGCAACCATAAAATGCTTCTTCCATCGAGCTTGCCGTTTTTATAAGATGTTTCAGCCATTTTCTGTCCATTTTCAAAATAAACGACTTTAATACCTGAATAATTTGCATTAATATCAGCTAAATATACAGGTGTTGTATCGCTTAATTGAGTGGAATTATTCCGGGAGCAGGAGCAGAAGTATAATAATATAGGAATTAACAGTGCGTATCTCATCTATACTTTTTTACCTAAGGATTTGCAAATATAATATAATTTTATTTAAAAATGATTTATTATGTTGACAATAGTGAAAGAAGCGATGTGAATAGCCCTTCCGCCAAGAAAAATTATGAAGCGATGGGAAAATCCTTAGAAGCCGTATTCGGAGTTGAGGTTCATGTCCAGCACTATAGCCAGGTTTCCATAGACGAAGTTAAAGCGCTGAATCCTCAAGCAGCGGTGTTAAGTGGCTGCGGAACTCCGTGGGAGCAGTTCATAAAGTGTGACTTTAGCAAAGAGTTCGAACTTATTCGTAGCGGTTTGCTTCCTATTTTAGGTATATGCGGAGGTCATCAGATAATCGGCATGGCATACGGGGCGGAGATTGCTCCTATGCGCCGCCTGAAACCTGGCGAGAAAGACACCCACGTGGGCACACCCTCCGAGGGTTACTTCTATGAGATGGAATATCTCCCGGTGAAAATCATCAATGCAGATGCTCTTTTTGAGGGTATGGGCGATGTCATCACCGTGCATGAAGGACACTACTGCGAAATCAAAAATTTACCATCCGATTTCGAGCTCCTTGCTTCAACTGAAGAATGCCGCATTCAAGCCATGAGGCATAAACAACCCCCTGCCCCCTTTGGTAAGGGGGAAAACCTGACCTACG
>JACQWN010000631.1 GCA_016209245.1 Bacteroidia bacterium | reverse complement strand
GCATAATTTATGTGTTTTTTGACTTTGTTTAATAATTATGTCAAAATTAATAAATTACAATGAATTATGCAACATTTTTTAATAATTTTATCAACAATATATTGTTGATAACCAAAACTTTATGAAGTCGGAAACTTGAGTAATATTATAATCGGTATAGAAATTTTTAATTCCCAAGGTAAATTATGTAAGAAGTGCAGGGTGCAATTAAATGATAAAACACCAGATACAATAAATATTTCGGAATTGCAGTGTGATTTATATTTAATGAAAATTATTCATAAAGTTGACATTGATTATACCAAATTTATTAAAGTAAAATAATTATCTATTTATTAACTTAAACGATTATTATTATGAATACACCTATTTATTTTATCAGAAAGCAAAAAACTTTTTTTGCCGGTTTGTTTTTTCTTTGCACACTATTCTGCAATCAGAAAACCTTAGCGCAAACTGATACAATTGCACTGCAGCCTTTAGCGCGTTTGTTTGAAAATAAAATTGAACATGGCAGCAATGGAGGCCTCAAACATTTGATGGTTATTACCGCTCCGCATGCACAAACCGTAAGCGGGCTTATTCAGTTATACTTTGAAGATATTGCATGGAATACCCAAGTCGGTTTTGATGATTCGATACTTGGTGCCAATTATGTAAATGTGGCAGTATGTACTTTTGAATACATAGAAAGCATCATTAACATGTCAAATGTTTCGGATACCGCTCCAATACGTATATACTTTGAATCTTCAGATTACGTTTCCATAGACGACACGTGCCCCCAAGTTTTGCAGGCCCCGACGAAGGCTTTGCCTGGGGCAGGATTCTATACGATTCTGCCTTTATTAATTCTCCTGACCCGAATGTTTTATTTTCAGGAGGATTTTTGCACGATCATATAGTCACAGGAACACCAACCGCTGCAAATTATCAATACGACGGTATTATGGCAATAAATCTGCAATCCGGTTATTTTAGCGCTAGCTGCACAGGGCAGACAGACTCCTGTATGTACGACCTGTTTTCCGTTATACTTCACGAAGCTACCCATTTGCTTGGTTTCGCCTCGTCATTATGGACAATTCCCGATACCACCGGTCCTCTAAGTTATCCCTATAACCCGGATACGCTATTTTCAATCATTAATCCCAATAACCGGAGGTTTACCTTGTACGACCGGGAATTTTTATATTTTTATGATATTGCTACCGGCTTTACCAAGCTGGTTGACAATAATGGTATAAATCCCGCTATGGATATAAACAGTATTTGCAGCAATAGTATATGGCTAACAAACACACTTTTTACCTTAAATGATAAAACCAACCAGCCGGTTTATTCAAGAAACACTTTTACGCCGGGTACTACATTAAATCATTTTGATAATTCGTACCGCAACCGATGTTACCAATCGCCGCAATTCGTACCCGATTATATTATGACCCCGGATGCAAAGCCGGAACATCATTATATATATACCCGGCAGGAACTCTGGGCGCTGGTCATGCTGGATTTTGATATTAATAATGTAAACTTTGCCAACTGGCCGCCAAGGTGCATTGTTAATATGATACCGGGCGATGTGACTCCCCTGTTCGATGGTAATACGAACTACGACTACCTGCACCCCGACAGCATACCGCCGGGTTGGGATACCACTATTGCAAATGACCCTGGCAGCCATGTAATAATTGATCTGACACATCCCGGTTTATATGGTTTCGTGGACGACGATGGAAATCCTATTTCCATTTTTCCGGGTTCATTAATCAACTTACGTGGCTGCGGCAATAGCGGTAATAATCATGCTTCGCTCGACTCGCTTGACAACCAACACATAATTTTTACACCCCGGCATAACTTTGTTGGCAGAGCGCAATTCGGATTTAACCTATACGACGGTATAGAAATGGGCGCTTTCGTGGTAATTACTATTGACGTCAATTATGGTACTGCCGTTGACAATGGACAGGAACTGGTGTTGAACGGTACGGTGGAAGAAGGATCGGAGACACATACTTTGGATGATGAAAATAAACCATTTACATATATTGACTACTTGGGGATTTATAAACGTTTTACAGATTGTGCTAAGATCAGAGCTGAATATTTGATTAGAAATAGTGCAAAAGTATGTCCTCCGATAGGCAATATTTATTATTACTATGGACCGGGATTAACGTTTGGACCTAGTTATCCATTAGGTGAACCTGAGTCTGTTCCACCTCCACCAAATAATAGATATATACATGGATATGCTACATTGGTCAACAATTTTTTACTGAGTAATTCTATTCAACCTGGTAGTCGATATTTGCTTTCTTTTAATATGGCTATGGATGATGATATACCGTCTATCCCAAATTCAACACCAGATTTCAATTTGGTTTATGGATTTAGTAATGATATTGATACAAACACAATTCCTAATCCACAAACCTTATTTTTTGACCAAGAAACTATGAACAATCATGAATGGCGATATTATGACACCATTATTAATTACCCTTGCAATGCTTCTAATACAAATAATGTTCTTAGTATCAATTTTGAACCTGTGGGTGGAAGTATACATGCATTTTTAATAGATAATATTTCTTTACAACTGGCAAATGTACAACCAGCGCCACTATCTTTAACTATATCTGCTCAGAATAATATAACTTGTAATGGAGTATTAGATGGTAATGGTACGATTAATGTTGCAGGTGGAACAACACCATATAGTTACGACTGGTTACCAGATGGTTATACAGGTGATGGTACAGCGACTTATTCCGGTTTACCTGCAGGAACATATACCGTCACAGTCACAGATGCAAATTTTTGTACTGCCGAAACCAGCATTACTATAACCGAACCCACAGTTTTAACAGCGACTATTTCTGTAAGTGCTAATGTAAGTTGTTTTAATGGATGCGACGGAGAAGTTACCGCTATCACAACCGGCGGTACATCTCCATATAGTTATTTATGGTCGAATGGAGAAATTTCAAATACGGCAGATAGTCTGTGTGCCGATTGGAACTATGTTACTGTTGCTGATGCAAATGCTTGTACAGAAGTTGATTCAGTGATGATTAATGGACCTACTGAAATAATAACTACTATAACATTTTCCGGATGCGATACATGTAAATTAGCAATTGCCAGTGTTACAGGCGGAACTCCCGATTATACTTACA
This sequence comes from Bacteroidia bacterium, assembly GCA_016209245.1. GTDB lineage: Bacteria > Bacteroidota > Bacteroidia > Bacteroidales > BM523 > JACQWN01. The sequence goes on along the minus strand of JACQWN010000631.1, from coordinate 367 downwards.
ACTGGTCAACAGGCGACACCAGTCAATCTGATACCTTATGTATAGGGATTTATACGATAACAATCTATGACGCTAACAATTGTCCGGTTGTTGATACGGTAAGCAATACAGGCATTCTTGACATGGATATTACTTCTGAACCTGTTACCTGCCCCGGTTTATGTGACGGAAACGCAACAGCAACACCGATTAACGGTCTATCACCTTTTACCTACCAATGGAGTTCGAATGCCTTTTCACAGACGACACAAACTGCAGATAGTCTGTGCTCAGGACCCCAATATGATGTTACGGTAACTGACTTCTACGGTTGTACTACAAATGGTTGGATTAGATTGACCGACCCACAACCCATTACCCTGCAAAT